>CAZJMP010000009.1:0-24489 GCA_964547365.1 uncultured Candidatus Peribacteria bacterium
TATGCAATGCAAGGAATGTGGAAAAACCAATTATCACACGAGCATCAACAAGACGCAGACTCAAAAGTTGGAGTTGAAAAAGTATTGCAAGCAAGACAAGAAAAAAACCTCTCACGTATCGAGAGAAAAACTGAAATAATTCTATTATTTCATCTTTTAGATTTTTTATACCAATCACATGTTAGTTATCAGACTTTCAAGACATGGAAGAACAAACCTTTCTGTCTATAGAGTTGTTCTCTCAGAGCATACTAAACCAGTAAAATTTTGATATAAGGAAGTGTTGTGATCGTATGATCCTGTAAAACACGTATTGAATGTAGATACCGATGCTATCGTATCTTGGATCCAAAAGGGAGCTAAACCATCAGAAAGATTAGCAAAGATCCTTTTCAAGGAGACAAAGAACGAATTGTTCAATAAATTCATCGAACATAGAGAAAGAACAGGTAAAACAAAGAAAGAGGAGAAAAAATAGTCAGATATTTTACCTCTTTTCCCCACTGTTTCATCATGAGTGCTGTTTATACCAATACAGATTTCCAGAATATCATCTTGACCATTTTGGCTTTGGTCGTTATTTTGGTTATCGTGTGATGTATCTATACCTTCATTCGCGCTATCATCATGTTCATTTTTGCACACAATAAAGAGGAAAACAAGAAAAAATGACGGAATAGCATAAGATTTATGATTATAGGAGTTATTCTTACTATATTGCTTCTTTTTTTGATACCTACGGTATTGAGACTGATGAAAGTTCCACAATATGATGTATATACCCCTAAGAATATCTTTAGCAGGGCAGGAGAACTTATCAATGGGTTATTTAACCTCGGCGATATAATAAAGCAAAGCCAGGAAAATAGTGAGTATCGTGGAGATATGTATTATAAACTTGATACTTCTTCCAGTCCATCCTCTCAAGATATCGTTGATGGTTCATATAGTCTTTAATCACGCTATGGATAAATCTGTTTGAAAATATGCTATAAATCATTACTACTTTGAATATATGTCTTTTAATTTTTCTTTTTCGAGATGCATAAAAAAATCAATCTCTCTGGAAAAATTTCACAATTAGTCCAAAAATTCTGAAGATTCACTAAACATCAAAAGATTTTTGTCCTCTATTTGCGAGCGCTTAGTTTCTTTCTTGTAGTTTTGCCGCTTATCAAAATCGCTCCTGTAAATGATGTATCTCGTTCTGTTTGGCTATTCAATGGACATTTATTCAAGACATTATTGATTATTCTTGTCTCTATGGTTGTACTTCTTAGCCGGAATATAAGCTTCAAATTCAAAAATTTCGTTATAGGATATTTCGGATTCAAGGAAAACGATTCCCTCTTCAACTTTGGATTCTTGCGGATCATTGCGACGGCTTTCCTAGGAATAGGTGACGCTATCAGTGTTGTAGGCATAAGCACTCAGACTATCAAACTTACGGGATCATATTATTTCATACAGCTTTTCATTCTTTTGTGACTTGTATTGACGTTGATATCCGTACTTAAGCATGCAAAAGAAAATGCTGGCAAGACAAAGATCGTAAATGTTGTCGATGAAGACGCTATGAAAGAGATCCAACATAAAAAATCATTCAAGGGACTCTTTGATGAGGAAGAATGAGAAGATCTTCAAGAGCATCATCATATCCATCATCAAGAATAGTTTTATCTTGTTTATTCATCCATCATGGTCAAGGTAAATGAAAAATGCATCGGTTGCGGCGTATGTGAAAGTGTAGCTAAAGAAATATTCAAGGTTGAACGTATCCCTGCTACAGTGATCAAACAGCCTGAAACTCCAGAAGAGAAAGCTGCTGCAGAACAAGCTAAAAATAGCTGTCCTATGTGAGCTATTGAATTGTAATAGTAGTATCATACATTAGAAACTAACAATCCATGGTTGAGAAAATTTGTATTGGATTGTTTTTTCTTTATCTAGCAAAACTGCTCTGACTTGATCGTTATTTGTCAGATCACTTGCGTAATCTCAGAATTGGCAAGGGCATTGATTGCATGCTGTAGGTTTGATGATCATTGTCTCATTGACGATATCCGCCAAAGGATCTATAGGATTACATGCTATCTCATTTCCTACTTCCGGGCATCCGTCTTCATCATCTATGGTATTTCGTGTCTCTTGGATTGTCGGGCAAAGGTCTTTTTCGTCGATAATTCCATCTCCGTCGCTATCGATAGCTTCTTCCCTTCCTGTTCACATATTCTCTGTCGGTAACTCGTATTGTACGTCACCTATTCCATCTTGATTGAGATCTAGCTGGTCTGGATTGATATAGAAAGGAGCATTATCTAGGGAACATACGCCTTGATAATGTCTCATTAGTACTTCCTGGTTGAGATTTGCGTTTGGTTTGTTCGAATCGCTTTCGTAGGAGCAATCCTTGTTTTCAAAGTTGATTATTCCCAAGAGATTCATTTTGCCATCTCCATCGATATCGGTATCGCAGATATCAGGTATGCTATCCTTATCCATATCACATTTGTATGCTTCTTTCAATTTTCATTGGATCTTTGCATCCAAGCACATATCTATTCCTTGTATGCTGATGGTCGCTTGATTTTTTAGATAGGTACATTGATTGATGAACATACTATCCTGAGGCGTAACGATATTTCCTTTTTGATAGCTATGGATGAAGAGGCTTGGTAGCTTTTCTGTCCCGTCTTTTTTCTGTGTCGTACCATCTGCGAATTCGAATACTTGAATAATCGGTATTTTCATACTATTGCCTATGATACGTGTAGAGAAATTTATTTTCTCTCCTATCTTTGCTATAAGTTTGGATGGTGTCATCAATAATGCATAAGAAGCCAATAATGATGTATCCGTTATATTTATGGTTAACATATTCGTTAGTTTTTTCCCATCGATAAGCGTTATGGTCTGTGTTACAACTCTTTTGCCTGGTTGTGAATATGTATATTCCATAGTCAAAGCTGTGTTGCTTTTTTTTGTGTTGTCTCCGAAGTCTCGGAATACATTTATGATGTCGTCTTGGCTTATATTATAAGTTTTTGTGTCGAATAATACTGGTTGCTGTATTTCCGGGTTAGCATTGTTGCTTCTCAATATTGCTCCTCTTCATGTCTCTCCTATGCCTATCGTGAAAGCACTTATACCTGCCAACTTTCCATTTCTATAGCCTTTTATCATCACAGGATTCTCTCCTGGCTCTGTGAATATTTTCTTAATCGTTTCTGTAGGCGTCTTTTTGAGTATGATGCCTTCATTGGAGAATGTCCGTTGGATTTCATCGAATGTCCCTATCAAGGATGCAGAAAGCATGCTTTCTGTACTGTCTCATCCTCCTACCAGGCTTGCTCTGGTTTGCAATGCTTTGTCGTCTCCTGCTTGCCCTCAAATGACTACTATAGTTTGTGCTTTGGCATCAGTTGTATTTCATTGAGCGATCGCTTGTACATTATACATGCCTGGAGAGAGGAAGGTATGCGTTATCGGTGTTCCGTTCCCTTGTGTTCCATCACCAAAATCTCGTGTTATTCCTTTGATATCTCATGAGGTCATTGCGCCGAATGTCGTAGTCAACGGTGCGATACCATCCAATTTGTCGATATTGATGTAGATACCTATCTGATTATTTGAGTTTTCGCATACGTTTCCGATACTGTTTTCATTTACATCTTTTTGATCCGGATTTACGATGAAGAGGCAATTGTCCATGTCAGCAGTCCGTTTGGATATGTCTATTTTTCCTTCATCATCGACTATGCCTATAGGGTTTTTGATACTATCATTGTCTATATCATCATCGCACGCATCGCCTATACTATCTTTATCCAAATCTTTCTGCCTTGGATTATAGATGTTTGGACAGCTATCTTCTGCATTGTATAATCCGTCACAATCATAATCATTGTCGAATCTACAATCGATTTTACCGTTGAGTTTGAATAATGTCTCCAATACCGTTTTTCCATCTATGGATTTGTCGGTATTTCTCCAGAGATTCTGATCTAGATTTATAATATTCTGTTTGGAAAGCATATTGAGCTCAGCTACTGGCCGATATCCTTCCCTGATTTTTCCGATTTCCTGCATCTCGCAATTCTTGATATTGAACATACAATATTTTAGATAGAGATTCACTTCGTTGATGTTTTGCAATGCGCAGATATTATCACATTCCGTTATTTTGTCTGCTATAAGCTGTCTGTCTGTACTATTGAAGTTTTTTGCTTCGTAACTGTCCGCATTGAGTTTTTTGACTCGAGTATTTACGTCTTTCCAATTAAGGGACAAATCCTTGTAAATGTATTTCGCCAATATGTTTATCACTACTTGCAGGAATTCTGCTGTGGTCGTGTTTTTTTCTCCACAAAATTTTCCTCCGCAGACTGGGCTTGTAGCTTGAGGATATCATCTCATGTAGGTATTGTCTCCTACATAAGCTACACAGTAATAATATGAGGCGTCGTTGTACAATCATCAGAGATAATTGATGTCACGAAAATCTTTCCCGGGTATCGCCGTGAATTTCGCTCGGAATTGTTGTACATATTTTTCTATCATATCTTGTTTCGGATTGATACAATCCTTACATTCTACCATATTGAGCAACCTTGCTAATTCATAACGTGATATGTTGTCTTGTCTTTCGATGGATTGTACATCCAATCCCATCGTTTTCAGCTGATTGGAAAAATCTTCGTAGCTGCCTGCTATCGACGTTCAAAGCAATAAAATCGATGAAAGTATCAGTCAGAAATATCTTTTCATAGTTTTGTTTTTATTTAAAAGTGCATTTCTGATGTATATAGTATAAGCAAAATCGTTTTTTTTACAAATAATTCAAATTTTATTATATAATAAATATTACTGATTATTCTCTTTGATCTCTACTTCTCCATCTCCAATTTTTTCCATTCATGGGGAAATCTTCCAAGATCGAATTCAATACCTGTCATCTCGTCTATTCAAATTCCATAACGCATACCTGTTTCTTTCATCTCTTGTTCAAGTAATGATTGGCGTTGCTTCTGGGTATAATGTGGCTCTATAATAGTGTCTTTGATTGTTCATAATGCTTTCATCACATTTATCCCTGCTTTGTCTTTTATCCTTGCGTAATCTGCCAATATCATACTTCCTGCTGATTCACCGATGATATGCTTTGCTTTGTTTATAAGTTCCATTAATTTTGGTGAATCTTTAATTTTTTCTAAAAGATTGCCTGATTGTGAACCACCGATTATGATGATCATCGGATTTTCTGCTTTTTCTATATCAGCTGGATTTGCAGCATTTAGATATTCACTTCATTGTAAATCGATATGCTTTATAAACCAGTCTGGACCTCCTAACGCTTTTTCAGTTTCTGGCGATCTAGCGAAAGGTATATGAAGCACTTGTTTAGGCTGAACTTTTTTTATGATGTCCTCAAATAATTTCATTTGTTTCTCTACTTCTTTTATTTCTGTATCTGTTCAGCCGAAGAGATATAGTTTCATTATCTATTTTGATAATAATTAAAACTTTGTTTTGTTCCATTAAAGGAATATATATCTAAAGCTCTTTTTTTTGCAATTAAATTGCCCTTTTCCCATACCAACTAAAAATCTTTATTGATTATATGCTGGATTACTTTTTTTACTGTCGCTTTGTCATATGATTGGTAATATGCGAGGATTGCATAGAGGATTTCTTCTGGAGTGAGATACGTACGTCTTTTGTAGTTCGTATATGCAAAGTTTGATCGTTGTAATATCTTTTTTCTGAAATGGAATAATCCATATCCTGTTCCACGCGCTATCGATCCGATATCCGTTCTTTTTTCCATTTCTCTTGTCCATCTCGGTGAAGAGATAAATCATAGGCCGAATTTTGCGTATTTTTTCGGTGACATGGTAGAGTAATGCAAGGTGTGATAGAGTTCATGCGACATCACTCATCATCTAGCATGCTGGTCGAGTTGAGGTAATGTCACTACTCATTCTTTGTCCAAAAGATTAACGTAAATGATATATTCGCGTTCATTGTCGGTTTTTCCATGGAGTATTTCCTTTATCAAGGAATGAATATCTATCTGTGATCTCATGACGTGCTGCTTGGACGGCATAGTAGTGAATCCGTTCACTCATTTGAAGATGATGTTTTTTCATTGGAGTTCTGGATATCTTTTGTAGATCTGAAGAATTATATACTGGATATCGAGGGGAATAGTATCATCAATCTCTATGTTGGCATAGGTGTCTTTCATATTTGCTAGTTTTTCCCTGTCTTCCTTATTGGATTCTCTGAAATCGAAATATCCTTCTTCTATGGTGTCCAGGCGTTGTCCTGGCTCTTTGATTGATGGCGTTATGACGCCATCTTTGACGAGTTGTCTATATATTCCTTTTTTGATGTTGCATATCCTATTCAACGGATCAAAAAGATATTTGTCTATAGGTCTTCTATTGCCCATTTCTATTTCTTGCTCTTCATGTTTTGTAATCAGGTGTTCGACTTTTTCCAAAAATGCCTGATGCTCACAGAGATCTTCAAGTGTTTCTACTCCTTGTATCCCCATATCCTTTGCTATCTGTTTCGAAAATGCGTTTATGACTATGGTTTCAATATCCAATTCCGGTAACTCATTTTTTTCGCTATTGGAAAAAAGCTCATACATAGCTTTGTCCTCATTGCTGATAAGCTGAAGGACATTGATATCTTTTATGTCGCTGATATTCTGTTCGTATCATTCCTGAGATGTGATATATCTCATATATCTACTAATTTTATGTAAACATACTGATTATATCTGAAAATGTTTTTTTTGCAAAATCCATAGGGTTTTTCTTGATAACCGATTCTAAAACGATAGAGTGGTAGCTGTTTATCTTTTTTATGCTATGTTCGCGAAATACGACAATCTCAAGGATTTTATGCAATGAACTGACTTCTCGTGAAAGAATCCAGCTTTTCTTGAACATCTATTGAAAAAATTGGATGAACATATTTCCAAACAGTGAAAAGTGTTATTACTTACGCTGACTAAGAAATCTTCTGAGGAAGTAACCAACTTTTTGGTCTCTAAATGATATAAGGCATTCTATCTTCATAGCGAGATCGCTACGATGGATCGTCGGGAAATTATCAATAAATTGAGAACAGGTGTTATCGACATTATCGTTTGAGTCAATCTATTGAGAGAGGGTATCGATCTTCCTGAAGTGACGTTGCTTGCTATACTTGATGCGGATAAGGAATGATTCCTTCGTTCAACAACCTCGTTGATCCAGATTATCGGACGTGCATCAAGAAATCCGAATAGTGAAGTCGTACTCTATTCAGATAATTTTACTGAATCTATGATCAAGGCGTTGTGGGAGACGTATCGCAGACGCAATATCCAAGAATCATTCAATAAGAAACATCATATAACGCCTGAAAAAGCTGAATCCAATGTTAAGGGGTTGAATGTCGTCAAAACCGATGAAGTGCTTTCACAAGGATTCGATAAACTCACGAGAGGCAAGACGAAAAGACTCAAAAGGATGACTAAGGCAGAGAAAGAGATCATTCTCAAAGATTTGAAAAAGCAGCTGGACGATGCTATAGCTGCTTGGAAATTCGAGGAAGCCGCAGTTATTCGCGATCAGATCAAGGAAATCAGTGGGGAATAGATTAAAGTTCAGAGTTTAGAGTGCAGAATTTTATTACTCTTCTGCTGTTAGGGTAATATGTGGATATGGTCTCTTTAGACCATATTTTTTGAATGTTTGCATAATAGCTATTCTTAATTCTCTAACAATAACACTTTTCGATTTTTTTTGAGGATTAACAAAGAAAAATGTTTTCATATTTATACCTGTAAAATCAAATCCTGTAATAATTGTTGTGGTATAGTCCTTTCGTAAAACATGTTTATTTTCGTTTATTATTGTGTTGATCACTTTTTGCATCTGTTCTATATTTACATGACGAGGTACGGTTATTTTGAATTCTCATCTTATTAGTTGTTCCGATTTTAATGTCTTGATTGGTGTTTTGGCCATAATATTGTTTGGTACGATAACTCTTCTTTTGTCAAATAATTTTATTACAGAGTATCTTATATTTATTTCTTCAATTGTTCACATAATATTTAATCCTCCCAAAAATTGTGTAAACTCTCCTATTTTTATCTTTTTATTAGTAAGAAACATTATTCCTGCAATCATGTTCCCTATTGTTGTTTCCATAGCAAATCATAAACTTATTGATATTCATCACATGATAATAGCAGTATCAAATCCTATTATTTGAAACATCACCAAAACATTAAAAATCATAAGAAAAATAAAGATTATTTTCCCTGTAAATTTTGAAAGTTTTTGTATGTATATATCGTCTTGTAATGAGTTGGCAATTATTTTTTTTTCTACTTTTTGTGTTATAAACTTGCTGATATAATATATAGCAAAAAATACCCCTATTACGAGTAGCGTCTTTCGTAATATGTTTTGCCGGTTGCTGATTAGCGATTTTATGATATTAGGCAACAGAGATTCTAGCATCCATATATTCATAAATAAAATTTATGCAATTGATTGCGGTGGGGTTGGTGTTTGGTTTTGTGTTTGGCTTTGTGTTTGGCTTTGTAAATCTATACTTATTCTTTCTTGTATTTGATTTTGTATCTTTTGTTGGTCTTCTTTTGTTTCAAAGTTTATTGTTTTTATATCGTATGGACAATCTATTCCATTTATTAGCAATTGTTCGTATATTTTTTTGGATACTTGTGCTATAGCTATTTCATGTAATAATCAACAATTGGGATCAAATTCAAAAAACGCTTTGTATTCTACATAACTATCTCGCCATTCATTTACAAAAACTTTTGTATTTTCTTTGTTTTTTATAAATTCAACGCTATTTATTGCATCTTTCATAATCTCTATTACTTTGTTGGGGTCTGCATCATAATCTGCTCGTTGCAATACTGCTAATCTAATAAACGGTTCTGAACTAAATGTCTTGATCGGTACAGAAATAAGGGTCATATTGGGGAGTACTACTTGTCTTAAATCTAATGTTCTAATAATGGTGTATCTGATCGTTATTTCTTCTATCCTTCCGAAATATACTTGGTCAGCGTTGATCTCTACAATATCGCCAAGCTTGAATTCTTTGGTATAGAGGATCATAATCCCTGCAACCATATTTCCCAGAATCTCTTTGAACGCGAGACCTACTCAAAATGAGATACCTCCTACGATGAGTCCGACATTGAAACCTACCATCTCAAATCCTATGAAGAAAGAGAAAATCACTAAGATATAAAATGTGATATTCCCCATCAATTTTCCTATTTTTTCTGCTTGTTTGTTGTTGGCATCTGCATTTTTTACGATATTTCTTCTCACTACGCCTGCAATGAACTTTGAAATCATCAACAAAAGTATGATAACGGCTATGGCTCATATGATTTTCAGTCCGTAGGATACTATCGTGCTGTCCATGAATGTTTGGAGTGCTGTAGGCTCTGGTGCTTGCTGGGTATTCATGTTGGTATATATGAAGGTATAAAATACAGGTAAATTATATTCTCGGAGTTTGGTTTTTTCAAATTAAACGGCGAAAACTAGTTAAAATCATTGCCTAATTACATAAAACATTATATAGTATCGGTTATTGGATTGAAAAGCTCCTTAAATTTCGTACCATGCGGACACGCATATATTTTTTTATTTGCTTATGCATTCAAATGAATTTCAAAAACAATGCTGTTTCTGTACCCAAAAAACCCTTATTCCCTGGATCTGGAAACGATTATATGACTTCGCCTCAAAAGAGATCCGTATCTTTTTTGACGCTGTTTATCGTTGTAGTTTGTACACTTATTATAGCTTTATTGGTATTCAAGAATTTTGATCGTATCAGTACTCGATTTTCTTCTTCCATAGAATCTACCACATGATTTGATATAGGTCAAGATGTCTCATTATCTTGAGTTCTTCAATCAGATGGCGATCTTATCTCATACACTCACACTTTGACCATGATAGATGCTACGGTTGTCGGATTAAAAAGTAGAACATTGGATCTTAGCACGTATTCTGGTCAGGTGGATATCCAATGAATTGTAGAAAAAGAATTGAATGATATGTTCATCATAGAGGTAAATGCCATCTCTTGAGCTTTGGCGAGCACATGATCTACGTGAACGGTCCTTGGATCAGGTAGCGGTCTTTATTTCCCTCAGGCTGGTATTTATCTGCCTGCAGAATTCGGGCAAAAGTATGCTGTCCTCAATCAAGGGGAATGAGGCATTCTCAAAGTCCAAAATCTTAGCAATAGTCAGATTATTTTGATTTCCTATTTTGTCTGCAAGGCATCTGATCCAAATAAGAACTGTTCCCAACTCAAACAAAATATTTGAGCAAGCGCTGAAAAGACCGTTTCTAGCAACCGTGGCGATAAACTCTATAAATTGGAATGAGTTACTTCATGGTTTTTCTCTAATGGAAACTACTATGGGTATTTCATCAACGATGTCGCTGATCAAGAGGTGATAGATCTTGTTGATGCAATGATTCTACCAACAGAAACATATGTCAAAGATTCTCTTTCATCAAAAATGCAATCTTTGTGTACTGATGGTTCTACATCACTTATGCAAGTACAGAACCAAACATTTTCTATGGATCTTAATGGCTTGGTCGTTACCTTGCAATGACCTACTGCTGACGGATCTGCAAGTTGTAAGATTTTCGTAGATCCTTCACAAGCTGCATGATGAACCAAAATTAGCTATATTTCCAATACTCCTACTGCAGCATCAAGCACTACGACCACTTCTACGACAACTGTTTCTGATCTGGATACTTCCGTAAAACAATTCCCTATTAATCTGGATAAGGCTATTACTTTTAGCTCAAGTAGAGGATACTCAATTATTTTCCCATCTAGCAATATTAGTTATGAATCAGTGAATGTCGATGATACGCTTGATCTTCCAGGTGTCCGCTGTTCGGCACAGATGGATGTTACTAAATACGCAGATAAAGCTACATTGCATGATGATCCTAAAGTTAAGATCTTCACCTGCAGTATCAAGGGTACGTTGAATAATTTGTGAAATAGCATCATCCAAAAAGAATCCGCTAACGGAACCAAATTTTTGATTCAGATCATGGATTCCGCTCGGATGGATTTCGCTACAAATATCGCTATTCAATAACAATTTTCATATAAGATTTCTCACTATCGTTCGAAAAGACTATACATAAAAAAATCCGCCTAGGCGGATTTTTTTATTTGCTTGATAATTCGAACTATGCTGCGGCTTTTGCTGGGGCTGAGTGCTCAGCTATTTTTTCTTCATACACGGTTGGTGGGTTGGCACCTAAAATCCTATCTATCACTTGTCCGTCTTTTACGAAAAATACGACGGGGATAGAAGTGACTTGGAATGCTGCAGCAAGATCTTGATGCTCTTCCACGCTAACTTTTGCGATCTTTACTTCTGGATGTTTTTCCGCCAATTGATCGATGATAGGTCCTAGCATCCTGCAAGGTCCGCATCGTGAAGCTCGGAAATCTACTACGCAGAGTCACTTGTGCTCTACGATTTCTTTTTTGAATTGTTCTGCTGATTCAATATGCAATGTCATTGGATAATAATTACGAATTAAAAATTAAGGATTAAGAGTGTTTGTATTTGTTTTTTTTGTGAATTATTTTTGCTCTTGAAGATAGTGTTGTGCTTCGATAGCTGCCATACATCCGCTTGCTGCAGAAGTGATCGCTTGTCTGTATTTCTTGTCTGCCACATCGCCGGCTGCAAAGACTCCTTCGATATTGGTTGCAGTGTGTACTGGAGTGAATTTCGTGATGATGTATCCGTCCTTGTCGGTAGTGATCTGTCCGTCGAGAAAGTCTGTATTAGGTTTATGTCCGATAGCATAGAACAATCCTCAGCAATCTATTATCGATTCTTCATTGGTTTGATTGTTGATGACTTTGAGTCCTGTAAGCATATTGCCATCTCCTACTGCTTCTTTCGCTTCTGTGAATCGCTTGAATTCTATCTTATCGTTCTCTTTCGCTCTTTCCTGCATCACTTCAGATGCTCTGAGTTTATCTGTTCTGACTAATACGATAACTTTTGATGCAAAATGAGTCAGATGGATTGCTTCCTCCATAGCGACATCGCCTCATCCGATGACAACCAATACTTTATCCCTGAATATCGGTAACGCTCATTCGCAGATCGCACATGCAGAGATTCCTTTTTGTCGGTATTCTTTCTCTCATGTGATTCCCAAACGTTTTGCAGTAGCTCCGGTCGCTATGATAATGGTTTTCGCTTCAATGACTTCATTTCCGCTATAGACTTTCAATGGCTTTGCGCTGAAATCGACCTTGTCTATGGTCTTGGTCTCTATTCTCGCTCCGCAATTGATCGCCTGCTCTCTCATCTTTGCCATGAGTTCGATACCTTCGACTCCTTCCGGTCGTCCTGGGAAATTCTCTATCTTTGTCGTCGTGGTTAGCTGTCCTCCTGCTGCGATACCTCCTGCCATGAAACCTTCGAACATGATGGGATTGAGATTTGCCCTTGCTGTATAGATCGCAGCAGTATGTCCTGCCGGACCTGATCCTATGATCACTACATTTTCCATGATAAACGATGAAACGATAAATGTTTAAACGATATGAATGTAGATGAGTATGTAATTATTTCTGCAATATTTTCAACCTATGCATTCCAAATCATTCACCGAAAATCTTAAAATGGGCTATAATTAATATTATATCACAAAAAAAAGACTTGTAAATAATGTAAAAATCCCTATACAGGCGCCACAAAATAAAAATATTATGGTTAGTACTAAAACCATTCTGATCGTTGATGACGATTCTGATGATCAGTATTTGATCTGCACGATTTTTAAGAGGAGTCAGATATCATTTTCTCCTACTTTTGCTTCTTCGCTTGATGATGCTCGTAAGCAGCTTTCCGCAGAGACATTTGATATTGTCACTTTGGATGGTAATCTTCGTGGCGATATGGGGTATCATCTTATCTCTGATATCAAAAACAGTTCTTCTTGTAATGCTAGAATCATCATGTTCTCTGGTCAGGACGAGTGTGTAGCAGAAGGATTACGTCGCGGCGCTGATTATGGGTTTTCGAAGAATCTCCTTATGCAGCCAATGAAATTCAGTGAGTCTTTTGATTCGCTTATCCCTGTTAAAGTCCCTGCTAAAATCAAACAACAATCATGAGGTATGTAAGTTGTATAAAATCTGCGGTCTTTCCGTAGATTTTTTTTTGACAATACAATGTTTTTCTGTATATATGACTTCATAATTTATCAATTAGCCGTTCATTTCTCATGAAAGTGATATATCCAAAGAATATCAAGAGAGGATTGCTTGCAGGTATGACCTTTAATCTCGGTCCTTTGACGATCTCTGTCGTCCAAATGTTTGTCTTGGCTGTCGGTGTCGCTCTTGCCTTGGCAGCGTTCAATGGTATCTCTAAATCAGGATCAAAGGCTTTGTGAATACTTGTTGCCATCATTATCATCATTATCTTTCTTGTGATAGCATTTTTCAAAATATCTGAGCTATGATTGGTGGCGTATATTGGCAAACTTGTCAGGAATAACTTTTTTGATACGAAAAAAAAATATCAAGTTAATTATCAAAAGAATAATTCTTTGGATATTATGATCCAAGAAGCTAAGACGAAAGAAGAAAAGAAGATTATTGAACAAAAGGAAAACACTTTCGATAAAAAAATTTTGACGGATATAGAAAAAAAATGATTGATTTAACATATCCTTGATAGTTATGTCTTTTTCTGTTACTTGAGTACGAATAAGCATAGCACTCATCGCATTGTGCGGTGTATTTTTCTTTTATAACAGGAAACCTAAATTCATAGTTCCCCTTTCTTCTGTACAGCAAACATCTTGGATCGTTTATACGATATTGCTATCTTTACTCATTATCTCTGTTGTGATTTTTCCCCTACGTCTTGCTTTTGTGAGTGATAAACAAGTGGTGGTGGAAAAAAATATCCCTGTACAAATTGTTCTTGATGTGTCCTTGTCTATGGCTGCGAACGATATTTCGCCGAGCAGATTCTCTGCAGCCAAGGATTCTCTAATTTCTCTCGTTACTCAATTGGACTGATATTATACTTCTTTGATTTCATTCTCATGAAAACCTTTTGTGTATATCCCATTTTCTTCTGAATCATCTGCCATCATCAAGAAATTACAATCCATGAATCTCGGAGATTTTCCTCCTGTAAAGGATTTCCTGTGAACTGCGATAGGCGATGCACTTTTGCTTGGTATACATAATCTTCAACAATTCACTGACCAAGAAACCTATAAGCCATGAATTATTATCCTGATCACTGATGGCGATTCTAATGTCGGTTTCGATCCTTTGCAGATTCTTTCCTATTGCCAGAAATCTCATGTTCCACTTTATGTACTTGGTGTCTGACAATCCGATTATCTGATAGGTCGTGATATGCGGAATGATATGGTCATGACCAATATTAATCTTCCATTGCTTCAAGAACTGGCTAGCAAGACATGATGAAGGTTTTATAGAGTGCTTGGTGACGATTCGTTTGATCAATTCGTTGATGAACTCTCTCAAGATATCCTTTCTCATCAGCAAAAAAAGATTCAGCATGTCTATCGAGAAATGAATGACTATCTCATATATTTTGTCGCTGTGCTGATTGTAGCTCTTTTGATCTTTAGAGTATATCTTTTGCGTTATCAGACAAAAAGATCTCAATAACAATTTGAAAAAAAAATATATTTCCATATATTTGTGCTATATTTATTCCTTTGTTCGCTCCATGAAAAAAAGCATTGTATTCTTACTTTTGTGATTCTATGTATTTCCTATGTGCATACTTGCGGCTTCAAGTCGAGGAAAATATTGAAGTAATCCTATCCAGATATTGGACAATGTCGTTAGTGAGGCCAATGAAGATTACAAGATCCAGCAGACAGCGCTTGATTCGGCTACTTCTTTGCAAGGCGGATATGCTAGCCAATACAAAATAGCGAACACATTGGATCGGTTCAGGAACAATATCAATCCATATCTTCAATGGGCGGTATATATCTGACTCTCTGCAGCTGTCATTCTTTTGATTTACAATGGATTGCTTATGGTCACTAATGCTGTACACAAAGAAGGCGAAATAGCAAAGATCAAAAAGAATATCTTTAATATTATCATTGGTGTCGTTGTGCTGACCGGTTTCTATTTTATCATCAAGCTTACGGTTTCTATCATCAATTCTATATTCTGAGATTATTGAGGCAATACAGGGTTTTAAATAAAATTTAGAATTCAGAATTCAGAGTTCAGAATTTAGAGTTCAGAATTTAGAGTTCAGAATTTAGAGTTCAGAATTTAGAATTTAAAATTTAGAATTTAAAATTTACACATATGTATATGTTGAAAAAAGCTATGCTCACATTCATATTGGCTATGGTTGGCTGATGAATCGCTTCTGCAGCTGTTCCTTCGTTCAATGATAATTTTGCTAACTATCTTACGGATTCTACTCCTGATAGGTATGGTAGGGTAGAGACAGTCTTTGACCTCGGTATCGATAGGAATCTTTCGTTGATGGAAAATGTCCAGAGGCTTTTCTATCCTAGCTCTACGGTGGTCGATGGACAGGTCATCCAAGCTGGAGGAAATCTATGGGCGCTTATCAGAACATTATGATTCGTTGTGCTGTTTATCTTCTTGGTAATGACATGAGTCAATTTTATCTTGCATGCCAAGGAGCCTGATGGCGCAAAAAAAGCGTTCTCAAGTTTGATCTATATCCTCTATGGCGCTTTTTTGATATTTGGGGTGACGCGGATATTGTGAACGGTCCTGGATATAGGGAATCTACAATGAAGCACGCAGCTCGTGGATAGGGTTCAGAATAAATTATTTCTTCAGATATTATCATTCTTCAAAGTATTGGCTTTCTTCGCCGCTATCATCATGCTCGTCGTCTCTTGATTTAGGATGATGTCTGCAATGGATAAATCCGATAAAGTGAAGATCGCTCAGAAATGAGCTATCAATGTCGTTATTGCACTTGTCATGATCAAGGTTATCGATTATGTTTTCTATATTGCACAGACACCGAGTTTCGGGGCAAAGGCATCTGAGATGATCATCAATGTCGCTATTACCTTATGATGGATTCTTGGAGCGCTCTTTGTGCTTGCTCTGTTTTATGCAGGATATTTGTTGATCGTTTCGTCCGGTAAGGAAGATGCTATGAAAAAGGCGAAATCCGTCATTATCAATATTTTCATCATTGCTGTGGTGATATTTCTCTTCCTGCTCTTGGTATATCAGATTTTCAACGAATTCCAATAATATGGATGTAATTTCTTAAATGATTACTGCCTCATCTTTTCTTGACTTTATTTTTTAAAATGATATATTATTTTTGATATACAAAAATAAATACTCTAAAACAAACAAAATATAGTATGGACGAAAAACCTTTATGGCCGCTTGAAAATCTTTATAAGCGGAAGATAAATGAGGATAATATCCGATTTATCTTGGATAACAGCAATATCCACCAAGAAGTGCTGAAAAAAATCATGTGTCTTTGTAGCGATAATGCATATCATAATTACGGGCATACGCTTGGCGTTATGAAAACTGTTATCGAAATTGCTCAGGCACAGGGCATTGACAAAAAGATGACCACTAAGTTGCTTATGGCTGCCGGTGTACATGATTCTTTCCATCCTGGTGTAGCAACTCCATCTGATGAGATGAGATCTGTCATTGTGATGTTTGATCATATAACAGATAGAGATCTCATCCTTTGCGGTTTGACTGTCGATGATCGTAAACCTATCGGCGATTATATCCTTGCGACAACGTTTGATAAGAGGGGGCGCATCGCTGATCCTATGGCATTTATCATCCAAGACGCTGATATCGGTTATATGGGAAAAAATAAGTATATTTATCTCCTTGCTTCTATCGGTCTTATCGATGAATTCAGTAGGGCGTATTGTAAAGAGCCTGATCCTGTACGCTTTATTCGTCTTGAACAAAAGCCATTCATTGAACATGTTATCAGTATGAGTCCTTCCAAGGATACGTTCTTTCTTTCAGAAGGAGCTAAGAAAATTATGAATAATCCTATGAAAACATTGGAAGACCTTCTTTTGTGGCCTGATAGAATATATTGGCTTGTGTACGATCTTCGTCAAACTGACATCACCATGGCAAACTTTATCACCATGATTGATAGGCAAGTTTCCTTTACTTAGACAATATTATCTTTGCCCTGCTGTTTTTCAGTGGGGCGTTTTTTTACTTGATTTTCCCTACTAAAATACTATAAGATGATACTAAGCCCGAGGAGGGACTGTTTTTTGCACTATAATAGAAAAAACAGCTTGTTTTGCTCCCGTAGTTCAATTGGATAGAACGACTCTCTCCTAAGGAGTAAACACAGGTTCGACTCCTGTCGGGGGTAATTATTCAATGACCAATTACCAATTACAAATTACGAATGTTTGATTCAATTTGAAATTCGTAATTGAAAATTCGTAATTGTGTATACAAGGCATTGCCGAATACGGCTAATCACTGTCGGCTTTGGTTTGGAACTTTTTATTTCTTTATCTCATTTTTATTATGTCAAAAAAAGTAACAAAAGCTGCTGAAACTGAGTCATTCAAACTTCATGACCATGACACAGGATCTGTAGAAGTACAAATCGGTATCCTCACTGATGAGATCACCGAATTACAAGGTCATCTCGCTGCTCACAAGAAGGATTTTGATGCAAAAAGATCTTTGCTCAAGAAAGTTGCGAGAAGAAGAGCATTCCTCAAGTATTTGAAATCTAAAAAGTTGGCTACGTACAACAAGATATCAAAATCAGTGAATGTGAAGGTGTAAACCTAACGCTCAAACGCTGAAACGTTCAAACGTTGAAGCGATGTATTGAAGCGTATTTTTATTTTTTAACGTTTTATATTACTAATGGCTAATGTAACAATTACAGAACAATTGCGTTCTGGTCAAATAGCTATACCTGTCATCAAAGAAGGACAGAAAGTCAAAGGAATCGTACTCAAAGTCATCGAAAACGGTATTTTGGTGGATTGCGACAATAATGCATTCACTGGAGTCATTTTATCAAAAGAAGTGAAAGAACTCGAAAGATCAGGATACGAACTTGATCCAGGAAGAGAAATCGAACTTGAGATCGTAAATACCAATATCAGACATGAAGACGGACATTACATCGTTTCTATCACCAAATTGCTGCAATACGATGTATGGAAATCTATTATGAAGAAATTTGAAGCTGATGATGTGATCACTGTCATCCCTACTGAAGCAAATCTCGGAGGTTTGTTGGTCGATATGCATGGTATCAAATGATTCGTTCCATTATCTCAACTCGCTCCTATCCATTATCCTAGAGTAGAGGATGGAGATCAGGAGATTATCTTCGAAAAGCTTTTGGATCTTATCGGTAAAGAACTCAAAGTAAGAATCATCAATATCGATGAGGATGAAAAGAGGATTGTTCTTTCAGAAAGAGAAGCATTGAAAGAAGAAAGAGAAAATATCCTCAAGGATCTCGAAGTCGGAAAAGTCTATGATGGAGTGGTCAGTGGATTATCTTCTTATGGATTATTCGTTACGATCGGAGGAACCGTTGAAGGATTGGTTCATATCTCTGAGATTACTTACGGACACGTCAACAATATTGAAAAACTTTGACATATCGGAGATAAGATAAGCGTTAAGGTTATTGGACTCGAAAATGGAAAAATCTCATTATCTAGTAAAAAATTGAAAGACGATCCGCGGACAGCATTGCCAAAACAATACAAAGTCGGCGATATTCTCGAAGGAGAAGTCATCAGATTTGTTCCTTATGGAGTATTCGTCAGAGTGTTCCAAGATATCAACGGTTTGGTTCACTTGAGCGAGCTTTCACAAAAGTCTATCCAGAATCCTAATGAAGTCGTAAAACTCGGACAGATAGTAAAAACCAAGATTATCTTGCTCGATCCTAAAAACAGAAAGATCGGTTTGAGCATGAAGCATATTGGTGAAGAAAAAGTTGCTGCAGAAGAAAAACCAGTAGCTAAAAAAGCCGAAGTTGAAACGACAGAGGAAACGCCAGTAGCTGAAACTACTGAAGAAAAGCCAGCGAAGAAATTCGAGGGTAGAGGATTAGCAGGAGTCGTCAAGAAACTCTCTGAAGAGAAACTTGAGGACAAAGCAAAGAGAATCACTGAAAAACTAGAGAAAAATCCTGACAAAAAAGATAAGGTTGTCGAAAAGGAGAAAAAACCAGCAGCAAAGAAAGCAACCAAGAAAGCTACTGAAGATGCAGAAGCTCCA
Source organism: uncultured Candidatus Peribacteria bacterium (assembly GCA_964547365.1). Classification (GTDB taxonomy): domain Bacteria; phylum Patescibacteriota; class Gracilibacteria; order Absconditabacterales; family Absconditicoccaceae; genus CAJBLF01. The sequence continues at coordinate 19,408 of CAZJMP010000009.1, forward strand.
GCAAAAAAAGCTACTGCAAAAAAAACAACTAAGAAATAACAATATATTTCTGAATGAAAGATACCGTATTCTGTCTCCCGCTATGGTGGGCGAGCCGGACTACGGTATTTTTTTTATGTTTGATTTTTGATATCGTATTCTTAAAATGTCAATTCAGATAAAAACTAATATAAAAACAAAAATAAATCTTATGGCAGAATATGTACAAAAAATCAAGGAATTGTTCCCATATTCGTTCTTGGAAAAAGAATTGAAAAGCGCTCGTTTTGTGAAGGAGACCGAGCATGGTGGGAATCAGATCTACACTTTCTCCGGCAGGGATTGCCCGAGATTGATGGAGCAGGTAGGAATCCTGCGTGAAATGTCCTTCAGAAATGGTGGCGGCGGAACAGGATTGTCCATAGATATCGATCGTTGGGATGAATACTCTGATCCTGATCAAAAAGAAACGTATGCAGTGAATGGGTTCAAACAGCTCATTGTATGGGATCCTGAAGCCAAGGAGATTATCGGCGGATATCGTTATGCATTGATGAAACATTTCATCAATGAACCGTGTACGACAATTGATTCTCCAACCACGGATATGTTTGACTATTCAGATGAGTTTGTCCGTTTCTACGCTCCATTCACTATCGAACTTGGCCGTTCATTCGTCCAGCCGAAGTATCAACAGCGTGTAGGATATATGCCTCCCAGAAAGGCTATCTATGCGTTAGACAATCTGTTTGATGGTTTGGGTACCCTGTTTGTAGACCACAAGGACGATGATATCGAATATTTTTTCGGGAAAGTAACGATGTATAAGACATACAATCGTGAGGCCCGGAATATGATATTGTATTATATGTCCAAACATTTCCCTGATCGCGATGGTTTAGTCTCTCCTAAGCCGAATTTAGTCCCTGAGGGACTGAATGATGAAATCGCTTTACTCCAGACCCTTTTTGATAGCAACAACGAAAAGGCTGATAGGAAAATCCTCATAACGTCTCTTCGTAAGATCAAAGAAGGAATGCCTCCTTTGTTCAAAAAATATACGGAGATGAGTCCGACGATGAAGATGTTCGGAACCGCTGTCAACCATCATTGTGGCGAAGTTGAAGAGACCGCTATCATGACTAAAATTTCGGATATTGTGGAAGAATACAAAGAAAACTATATCCGTAATTACTTCCAAAAAAAATTCGGCAAGTTGTTTCACTAAAAGCGCCGATTAATCACTGAAAGCTGTCGGTTTTTGTTCCGTCAGCTTTTTTTATATCTCTGTTGTGATGAGTTCGTTATCAGGATCCCTAAAGATTAGTTTGTATGCAGTCAATTGCATCGGCTCTGTGGTTTCCGGATCTCCGTAGAGATAATCTCCTATGATTGGTAGCCCATGATGTGAGAGATGGTATCTGATCTGATGCGTGCGGCCTGTTAGAATCTCTAGTAGAAGGTGACAGGTAGAAGGTATAAGGCTGTCTTTTTGTATGCTAAGTATCTTCGTGATTCAGATTTTTGGCATGGTATGCGGTAATTTTGCTTTAACAATTTCTTCGATGATATACGGAAATCCTTGTATTCATTCGATGAACTTCTTTCCTTCCGGCGTGATTTCGCACGTTGCTCTATAGAATTTTTTTAGCTCCGTTCCTTCTTTTTCTTGAATGCTTTCACTTTCTGATTTCGATTGAAACAATTTTTTGAAATGCTCCAATCATTTTTCCGTTTTTGCGATGATCATGAGTCCGTCCGTGTTTTTGTCGAGCCTGTGGAGGAGTCCTGCTCTAATGAAATTTCAGATAGATGGTAGATTTTTATACGTATGATAGAGAAATCCCACTACTGATGGCTCATGGACTTCTCGTACCGTCTTGGGATGTGATAGTACTCATTTTGGCTTGTTGATAACCAGGTAATCTTTTTTTTCGATGAGTACAGGAATTTTGATATCTGGCGCTTCATCAAGCAAAACAGGGGAGAGATATCTGCTCACATCATCAATTATTATCTGATCTTTGTTCTTCAATTGATAAGATTTCTTTATTACCTTTCCATTCACCTGTACGCCTCATCTTTCAATGATATGATGAAAGAAGCTTCTGGAATAAGAAAATTCCTTGCTCAATCGCGTATCTATTCTTTCTCCTGAACCTTCGTATACGGCCATTTATGAGGTTGTTCCTAGTAAATAGCATTACTGTATAATTTTTTTATGAAAAAACAAGGTTTTTTCCCGTTTTTGTTCTCAAAAATAGGCTCTAAAATTTGCAAAATTCAAAAAAAAGACTACAATTAGTTATGGTTTTTATATTATAATCTCTCTCGATGGAACCGACACAAGCAAATCCATCTCCAGAAACCGCATGAATTCCTCAAGGTATTCCGACAGGAGTATTTGTCCCAAACAATCAAGTGTCAGCACAGACTCCTGTACAAGATACTGTTCAAACTGCTCCAGAAGTAGCTCAGACTCCGGTACAACCAGCATCTGCTGAGCAAGTAGCTCCAACACAATCAACACCAGCTGCAACACCAGCACAGCCTACTGAAGGTCCTTTGGATAGGATTTTCAAGTGAATCGCAAGATTCATCGCTAAGATCACTGGGCAACCTGATCCTATTACCGGAGCTCCCAATGTTGCATCAGCTGCTCTTCAGAAAGGATGAAATCTTGTAGGTAAAGTATGGGGCGCTGCAAATCAAGCCGTTGAAAAAGCTAGCGATGTCGCTGGAAAGGCAGTCAGTACTGCAACTAACGTTGCAAATCAAGCTGCACAGAAAGTCCAAGAAGTAATTCCACCTCCAACATCTGCTGTTCCACAAACACCTGCTGAGCCAGTCGCTCCAGCACAACCAGTACCTGAACAACCTAAATAATTATTTTTTTAACGAAAAAAAACTGAGCGAATGCTCAGTTTTTTCTATTGTTTCAATAATTCTTCTATCAAAGGATCTATCTCATCCATAAATTCTTTATCTTTATCAAGGCCATTTTCTTGGATGACTTGCATCACTCGATCAGCTCTTTCTTTTTTGCCTTTGATTTTTTTCAGCTCTTTTGCATTCAATATGCTGAGGTCTATTGGTTGATCTTGAGTAGTCATTATGTTGCGTTATTATCTAAAATGATTTGCTTTAATGCTTTTATCTCCGGATAATCGTGCGTATTTCCTGGTAGCTCTCTACAGGTGAACGCTGGTGATATCGATCATAGATTTTTTGCTATCGTAGTATATCATCCTGCAGGATCATTAGTGTGTTGTATCCATAATACCGGTGAAGTGAGCTCTTTGAGATATTGTCCTATAGGGAAAGCGTGCAATTCCGTGAATCCTAGCGGGAACCCCACAAAGATCGATTGTTTGATAAATATCTCTTTCTCTACTATCGCTTTGAGTCCAAGTAAACATCATAAGGATTTACAGAAAAGGATGATACTTCATTTCACTGTTTTTAGATATTCGCAGAGCTTTTCACATTCGTATTCTATATCCATATTCCCTCCGTTGTCTCGATGACGATAGAAATGAATATGCGTCGTGTCATAAAATGGCAGAAGCTCTTTGTTTACTTCCTGTATTCGATCTTTATTGTGTATATTGTTCCCTCCGAGGAGCACGAGTGTGGCCATGAGGACATACAAAATAAAATTATTGTCTCTTGGTATCCATAATGTCACTTAATTTGAGCGATATACAATTCCATTTCTGTTTATGCTCGCAGTTTTCACACGTGAATGTTTCGTATAAATTATGTGCAGTTATCGTACAACCATCTTTTAGAGTGTTTTTTTTTATGCATATAGTATTTCTATCCTTTTGTATATCTTCTTGGTTGGTTTGACTCTCTTCTATCATATATTTTTGCTTATCAAATTATAAACTGAATCCTATTTTCTTATATACTTCTGCAATCTTTTTTTCTGCAATCTTATTCACGATTTTCGCATTTTTTTCTAGGAGATCGATGATTTCCTCATCCTTTATCTCCGCGTATTTTTCTTGGATAGGTCTAATGAATTCCATTATCTTTTCGAAGAGATATTCTTTTGCATCCTTGTAGCTCAATCATCATGCCAGATATCTCTTTCTCAATGCTTCATTTTCTTCTGGCGTGAGAAATAGTTTACAGATATTATAGACATTACATTGGTCAGGATCTTTGGGTTCTTCGACAGTCTGCATGTTCGTGGAGATCTGTTTCACCTTTTTGAGGATAGTCTTTTCATCGTCGAGGAGCCCGATATAATTATTGTAAGATTTGCTCATCTTACGTCCGTCGACACCTATAATAAGACCGACATCCGGTTCTATGTATGCATCTGGAATTTTGAATGTTTCTCCGAACATGTTGTTGAATTTCATTGCAATATCCCTTGCGTACTCGAGATGTTGTTTCTGATCTTTTCCAACGGGTACCATATCCGTGTCATATAAGAGAATATCTGCTGCCATCAGGATGGGATAACAGAATACTCCCACATTGATCTCTTTGGCTTTCCCCTTATCCAATGCTTCCTTGTAGGAATGCATCCTTTCCATGAATCCCATGTGGGTGATGCAAGTGAGTACCCGATTGAGCTGTGCATTTCCTGGAATATCCGCTGGATTGTAAATCATGAATCTTTTGAGATCTGCACCGCATGCTGCATAGAGTTTTAAAATATTTATTGCGTTCTTTCTCAATTCCTGTGGGTTCTGTATATTGTTGAATGAATGCATGATTGCTAGGAACATGAAAATTTCCGCATCTGGATATTTTTGCGAAAGTTCAATTATAGGTTTGACTGCTCCGAAATAATTTCCGATATGTAATTGGTTGCTTGTTGCTTGAAGTCAGGTTAAAATTCTCATTTTTATGTGTGGAATAATGATAAAATCCGGGTATTTTTGACTGTACCGTTTTGTTGAGCTAATTCAATCCATAATTGTGTATTTTGACTTGCATTGGCATAGTAAATATATATATACAACACACTCCTGTGTAGGCAGGACATTTTTGTCTTTATGCTGTTAAATAACCTTGGGGAATCGTCTAATGGTAGGACAGCGGACTTTGACTCCGTCAGTCTAGGTTCGAATCCTAGTTCCCCAG
>CAZJMP010000010.1:0-6649 GCA_964547365.1 uncultured Candidatus Peribacteria bacterium
AGAAGGAGAACGGGAAGACGAACAAAAAGGACCAGCGATAAAAATTGCAGATCAGGGAGCACTATATGGAAAAAAATATAGCAACACAGAAACAGAAATAATTGAAGAATCTCCAGAAACATTACAACTCAAACACGATATTTCTGACCATTTCAAATTCAAAGGAGAGGATATCGATCCAGGTGATATCGCTGATATCCAAACACGAAGTGCCGACAAAAACAAACATCAAGTGAGCATCAAAGGCTATACAGGTTTTTTTGTAAATTATGTAGGAGAAAACATAGAGATCAAAGAATGAACAGTAAAAAAGTGATTGCTTCAATTTGATATCAAAGCAGCACAGACCACCAAAGTGGATAGGATCACCAAAGATCGCAGCAAAATCAAGAAAAATGTAGAAATAGATTTCAACGCAACGAAATCAAAAGAATATATCAACGAAAAACTCAAGACAAACACCACAGGAGATCAAGGAAAATTCGAAATAAAAAACGATGCTGACGTAACAGAGACAAGCATGAAAGTAGAATATACGAATGCAAAAATATTGAAACCAGGTGCTGACAACAAAGCTATCATGGATACTTTCACGCTCAATTTGGACGACAATTACATGATCAGCAAAGGAAAAGATAAGAGCATCAATCTAGAACGACAAAAAGCACAATGAGACACAGAAAAAGTAAACTGTATCAAACCATACATGATCGATGATAAAACCACAAGAATGACGTACTATGGAAAGACATCAGGAGGAACGAAAGATCCGACTATCAATATCATCAACAATATCACGACATCAACTACGGAAACAACAACAGGCAATATAACAAAAACACCGCTCTTCACTGAGCTCACAAATCTCACCAAACAAGCTGGGACATTAGAGGAATATGCAGAGAAAGTATTGCTCGCATACGATACGCCAAAAACGACAAGCGTTGAAAAAATGTTTGAAAATACAGCGACCGTAGAATACAGCGACAACAAATACGCTATCAAAGCGACATTTGATATCCCAGGAAAAGAAGCTTTGACATTGACATTGCCTATCACCTATATTGAATGATCAGCAGCAAACAGCAACACCTCATCAATAAAATACGGAAAGAAACCGCAACTTAGCCGAGAAGACGAAAAATACAATAAAATCACTGCGGAAGGGGTGATGATCAACGGTATCGTCTATGATATAGGAGTAGCTGACCAAAGACAGAAAAATATTCCGACAATCTTCTTCCGTCATGTAGAAGATAAAACATTGGAAAAAGCAAAAGAGCGGACCAAAGACTACAAGATAGAGTCCAATATCTTCGGAGTAAAGAAAATGAACGATGTCGTACAAGAATATACAGAGGTAAATGCTGGATTTGGAAACTGTGAATTCGGCCCATTGACCGTCAAGGATGGCAAACGATCAGATCCAATCACCTACTACAAAGAAGTATACGTAGGACAAGTAAAAGATGGAGATATGATTCTCTTGCAAGGAACGAAGATAGGAACCATGTATTTCGATCAGCATGGAAATTTTTCACACTACAATGCCAACGAAACGCAAATGACTTTTGATAAACAGACGAACAAAGTCGATTTGACGGAAAATACACCTATAGGTATCAAGGATCCTTTGGGTCAAAACGGAAAGAATCTTTTGATCACGCAAAAGATGGAAGGTACGACACTCAAAGTAAATGTCATGGATACTAACAACATCTATACAGGAACAAAAACAGGAGAGGATTTTATAAAGACACAAGACGCAGAAAAAGCGAAAAATATTGATGACTATTTCTACACATGAGCTGAAACCAAGCTTATGATCTGAGAAGGTAGAATACTTATCTATGAAGCGCTCAAGAAGATGTCATCCGATGATAAAAACGAAAAGAACAAAGATCTCTTCAATCGAGTAAACGAGATAGACAAAAAACCAAATATCGTTTTGGGTCCTGATCGGAAATGAGTGTATACGTACAAATTGATCAATGGAACAAAAGACGGAGAATATCCAGCGCAATATATCTACTGCAAAGTAAATGACAAAAGCATATCGCTCTGCAATGCAGATGGAGAAGTGCTAGAACAACAAAAGATTTTCTTGGAACAAAATAATGATTATTACAATCTCACACTCAACGACGACAAAACACAGTTTAGTATCACAGGAAAAGAAAAAGAAGCGCAAACCAAGATCCCGGTATTGAATATCTCTACAGACAAAGACTATAAGGATTATTCAGGCGATTTGGATCAGGAACGTCATTGCGGATATCGATCAGCAAAAAGTGAAGAGGAAAATTCCTATCAATTTATGTGCAACAAATACACATCGTTTGAAGTAGATGTAAAATGAGAAGAGTTTGAAGGTGAAGACAAGATCACGGACATCAATACATTCTCTCTGACCAACGAAAACGAAGAAGGCTTCTGATCATACAAGGACTTTTTCACCACGGAAAACCAGAAAAATCTCGGAATAGACGAAAAAACCTACAAAGAAGTATTCACGAAAGTGCTTCAAGAGAAAGAGACCAATACGGACAAATTGATCAGAGTCAAATACAAAAAAGGCAAGAAAGCGTATTATATGCCTATGTATTTAGACGTAAGCAAAAAAGGAGAAAAAACAACCTTTGACATGGAACCATCAAAAGGATGGAAAGATGCCATCACAGAAACAGAAAAAAGATTGGATGATCTGGTAAAAGCCTACAGCATATTCTTGGAACAAGACATCACGACAGCAGGGAAAGTCAAAGGAGATATTATCCAATGACGATATCTTGTGAAGCCTACCATGGAATCCATCAACAAATATTTCAAGGATCCTACTCAACCGATAGAGCTTACACTTCAGACCAACAACAAGATTAGCGGAGAATATCAAAAAGAGCAGATCATGTTTGATCCAAAAAAAGAGAGCATCGACAAAAAGACGATTACCGTAAACAACATACAATATGCATTATCGTTGAAACCGGATAATAAATTGGGATACAAGATCGTTGTAAAAAAAGGTGAGATATCATCTGAATAAATCATGCCAACAAAAACAAAATATAGACCCCGTAGCATCTACGGGGTTTCCTTATAGCTAGAAATTTCCAAAAAGCATACTTCTCCCAAAATGGACTTGACTTTTTTGAGTATTTAAGTATTCTCTGTATTAGGAAATAAAAGTAAAAACATAAAAAAACCAAGCATATGAAAAATTTCATTTCATTTCTGTTCGCAATGGCGATGTGCATTGGTCTTGCGACCGGAGCATATGCCCAAACAGATTCTACAGCATCAGAAAAATCTTCTACTGTTTCTTCACTGTGCACCGCACAGGAAGATGTAATCAAAGAAGTATTGGCCGAGTTGTATACCAGCGACGGTAAGATCGATGTGGTAAAGTCGTATGAATCCAAGATCAAACCACGCATCGCGGAATGTCTGGAAATAGACATGTACGAAACTGGTATCAAAATTCAGCAAAATGCCCTGGAAGGGAAGTTTAAGAAGATTAGGTTAAAATTTGAAAAGCCGGAAGACAATACATTCAAAATTTCCGGAAAAGCAAAGAGAACCTACCTCAGGTCATACAAAAAATTCAAAAAAGAATTTCCTGACACAAGAAAAGGAAAAACTTTGGAGATAATCTTCTCTGATAAGGAAATGGCGAAAAGGGTGGAGAAAGTGTCAAAAGCCATGACACGCGAATTCAAAAAAGACATCCGCAGAGTAAGTAAATAATATATTCTGCAAAAAAACATTAGGCGACCGTGTGTTCCGGTTGCCTTTTTTTTATAAAACCGTATACCACTCACAAAGACGTCATTCCGGCGAAAAGTGTTGCAGCCGGAATCCATACCCATATACTACCTACATATACCATAATTTATCGTTTCATCGTCTGCCATGAAAGCAAAAATCCCTGTCACCAATGCGCTCTGCGTAGATGCCTCCTGCTCTGGAAATCCATGACCTATGGAATATAGATGAGTGGAACTGCACACGCGGAAAGAGGTATTTCGTTCACCCATCTATCCGACAGGAACGAATAATCTGTGAGAATTCTTGGCAATCTACGAAGCGATCAGGTACATAGAAAAGCTGGAAAAGAAAAAGAGCAAGAAAAAATACGAATGCATCTTTAGCGACTCAGAGACAGCGCTTGCGCGGATGAGATCAAAGAAAATAAAGACCACGCTACCGTATACAGAAGAGACAAAAGAGCTATTGGAAAAAGTCCAGGAAGCGCTCACCCGAGTAAAAACGCACGATTTCAAGATTCCAATCAAAAAACGGGAAACAGAGATCCGAGGAGAGATTCCGGCAGACTTCGATAGAAAATAACATCCAACTAACAACTAATAATTAACAACTAATAATGATTGAATCGTCTTATACAAACTATCGTAAGATACAGTAGTCCATAAGAAAACAAAAACATTCACTGTTCACTGTTAGTTATTCACTGTTAGTTAAATTTACCTTTAAGTTGAAAGATTATGTTACTCAACAACAAATATAGATATATCTGACTGGATTTCGAAACGACCGGACTCGATGTCACCAAAGATGAACCCATTCAGATTGGGATCATAGAGATAGACGAAACCGGAAAGATAATCGGCGAATATCAATCGCTCATCAAACCCGACAAAAAAACGGACGAATTGAAACATATCGTCGGCTTCATTACAGGCTTGTCAATAAGCGATCTAGAAACCGCACCGAGCAGAGAACAGGTAGAAAAAGAGATAGCGCATTTTTTCTGAGGAAATACCATCATCATAGGACACAACATCGGATTCGATCTCGATTTTTTGAATGCATATTTTCCATCGCTCACCTATCATTCCAAGATAGATACAATGAATCTCGCGCAGACCATCGTACATTACGCACCGAGCTATGCACTCGAAGTCTTGATAGAGAATCTAAAATCAGAAAAGACATTCAACGATATTTTCCGTGACGAAGATCATGGAGAAGAAAAATCCCATGACGCATTTTTTGACACCAAAAACAGTATCAAATTATTCCTCTACTTCGTAAACTATCTCTACGAATTGATAGATGCCTACCCGAATCTCGTACATATCATCATGCAGACGGAAGGGATACGGAAAGAGATACTGCAATTGGAAAAATACAAAGATACGCCAAAAGTGAAAGTGAATTTTCCAGCATTGGAAAGGATATCTCCACAACATACCAGCATACCGAAATGACTGGAAAGCATCGATACCGACACCTTGGAGAATCAGAAGAGATATTATATCGGCAATATAGCGATCAAGGACTTGCTTACGGCTTTGGCGTCAAACAAGAATATCATTCTAGCCTTCCAGAATATCCAGAAACTCGATATCGCCAAATCGGTATTGAACGATATAGGGATCAAGAATATAGGATTCACAAAAGAAGAGCAGACCATCAATCAAGAGATGTTCCAGAAATTTCTGAATAAAGGGAATTTCATCCAGGAAGAATGTTTTTTTGTTATCAAATATCTCTCGCATCTCAAAAAAGGGTTGGGCGTGCTGAATCTGAACGGACAATATGATTATAGGATCTATTATTACATCAAGGACACCAGGAACCAGACCAAGTATCCAGTTATCCTGACAACGCATCACGGACTATTCAATAGCATGCAAGAAAACGAAGAACTTTACAAAGCCTATGACATCTGTTTCTTCGACACGGAACAGCGATACAAGAGCTACAATTTCTATCTTTCAAGTCCTATAGATCTGTATTATACGTTGAATATATTGGAATCATTCATCTACCAACAAAAGGTCGATCACGAAATCGCAAACAAGGAAAACGTATCCGAAGAACTGCAGCAATTCGTAAATACGTTCCAAATCTTCATAGGAGTGCTTTTCACAGAAAGCAAAAAACTCTTCATCAAGACTGAGGAAACGATGATCCCGCACGATCCGATACGAGAGAACGGAGATTTTTATCAGACGAATCTCTTGCGAAAGCAGCTTATGGAAAAGAAGGATTGATTGAAAAAAATCCTTTCTGAAGACAATTATAAGCTCTTTGAAAAGCATATGGATCAGATCCAGAAAGTATTTGATAGTGTCGTGAACATCTTCAAGAGGATGTACGGTAACGGGGAATTCTATTTCACCTACGGAGAAGCGCAAAAATACACCGATCGAAAAGAGTTCTTGGATATATTCAAAAACAAGGTGATATTTTTCTCAAATACTAACGCACAATCGACCCCCTTGATAAAGATGGAAACGAAGAGGGATTTGAAACAGACTATCAAGACGATACCGCCAAAAGTGGATGTGCTCATAGACTATCTCAACAGGGAAATAGAGAAACAATCGGAAGAAATATCGTATTTCATCTTTTCGCCAAAAAAAGAGGAGTCGAAAAAAATATTTGAAGATCTATGCCAAAACGGTATACATACCAAAGCCACATTACTCATAGAGAATATTACGTGAGGTATAGGCAAAAATATCTTCAAAGCCAAACAAACAAAAAACAAGATACTTATCTGATGATACAACTTTATTTTGTATTGCTTCGCCAACAGAATTCCGCTCAAGGAAATCATCCTTTTCAACGCAAGAGGACCAAGCGAACAGAATATCCTGGACGATATCAAGCGATACAACAT
>CAZJMP010000010.1:6749-17432 GCA_964547365.1 uncultured Candidatus Peribacteria bacterium
TATATCGGAAGAAGATAGAGAAATAGAAGAGACCTATTTCACAGAAACGGCTGAACAAACGACAGGACACTTTGCAGCAGAGAATAATTTTGAGACGATGAAAGAGAGATTATGCGAAAAGATAGCCATCTGCGACAAGATACGTTTCAAAGGGAAATATACGATCTACGACGAATACATCTATACCAAAGCGATAGCGACATTGATAGACTTCATTGACAGAAACGGGACACAATCCAAACCTATCAAGGATGTTATCTCTTCGATCGATATCAATAAGGATATGGGCAAAAGAAGAGGGTATGCAACACGAGATACAATAATATTCAATCTCTGATCGGTATCATCCAAAAAAGAATTCGCAGAATTGTTGACTCATGAGATAGGACATGTGACCGACCTTGGATATATCCAAGGGACATCAATAAAAAAAGATAGGAACTATACGGAATTCGGTAAAGTGGTTTTTGCTATCAACGATCTCTCTTTGGACTTTTACAAGATATCGCGAGACAAAGAAACGATCAGAAAAGCGGAAGCGAAAAAAAAGGATTTTTGCAGCTGATACGGTATGAGCGATCCCTTCGAGGATTTCTCGGAATGCTTCAACATGTACGTAAACCATAACACACTCTTCAGGGAAATAGCGAAGAATAACATAGCATTGAAGAAAAAATATAATTTCATAGCCGGGATAGTGAATGGAAAATATATAGCATCCAAAAATTCAGAATTGAATCTTATAAAAGGAAAAAATACACGAAGACCACGAGACACCACAAAAATATCGAATTAAAAATTGATAATTAATAATGAATAGTGTAAGAATTATCTATTCATCAACTATTGTAGAACCATAATAGTGTATACCAAGACAGAGACCAACATTTTTCATTTTTAATTATTCATTAGTGTTTTTTATGCCATTGATTATAGCAGGAATAGTTTTGACCCTATTCGGATTACTTTCTATCTACAGCGTAAGCATCCATGAAGCATTTACGACAACATTAAAAAGCGGAGATCCGTCAAACTATTTCTATTTTTTCAAACAACTAAAAAACATCATATTCGCGATCGTGATGGCAAGTGCAGTGTATGTAATCCCTATGAAGTTTTTCCAGAAGCACAAATACATAACGCGAGTGGCGATAGGACTGATGATTCTACAGATAGCCGTATTCATACCAGGAATCGGAGCGACATATTGAGGAGCGAGAGGATGGTTGGACATCCCAGGATTACCGAACATACAACCTGCGGAGTTCTTCAAATTGGGATATGTGTTGTTTCTCGGAGGATGGTTGATGAGAAAACGCGACAAAGTGAATACCAAAGATTTCTTTATCTCATTCATCATACTGAACGCGCTATTCTTCATAGTGTTCTTGCTGATACCGGATCTCGGAACTGTGATGATCCTAGGTATCGTATGACTTATCATGTGTCGATATGCAGGAGCGAGAATCAAGTATGTCCTACGAATATTGTTTTGATGATTGTTGGCGTGATTGTTTGCAGGAAGCATAGCAGGCATGGTAAGCGAAAGATTCTCGTATATCCAAAAAAGATTCACCTATTTCCTGAGCTCTGATGTAGATCCGCAAGCGAGACAGATCGGTTGGCAGAACCAACAGGCATTATTGGCGATAGGAGGAGGATGAGTATTTGGGAAGGGATACGGAAAAGGATTGCAAAAATTCGGATTCATCCCAGAAGCGCAAAGTGATTTCATCTTCGCTGCATTTTCGGAAGAGATAGGATTTGCAGGGAATATGGCGTTATTAGGGCTCTATCTCTATATAGCGTATTATTTCCTTACCCGCATACGCTATATCAAAGATGAACATAAAAAAATCATAGGAATAGGTATTCTTTCGTTGATTCTGATACAGGCTTTCGTAAATATCTGAGTAAACGTGAAGATTCTGCCGAATACAGGTTTGACGCTACCATTCATCAGTTACGGAGGAACCGCGCTGATGGTGAATTTCATAGAGATCATACTTCTCTACAAGATATTGAAAAATAAATAGATAAAAGCGCTTCGCGCGATAAAAGGATAAATTGATAAATTTTATCGCAAAGCGTTTATCGCGACCAACGGAAGCATTTATCGCGAAGCATTTATCATCAAAATACTATCATGAAAATAATCATCGATCAAAACAATCTACTGACTATCGTCAACGAAAACATTCCGCAAACAAAGGAATATGCTTACAATGTAAGCGGATATCTCTTTTCCGATTATGACAAAGGGATCATCGTCCTGCACAAGAAAGAACGGAAAATCATCAATCTCAAAAATCTCGGAGACAACATGAGCATAGCATACATAGCGTCAAGAAAGGAAATGGAGATACCATGTGATCCAGAAGGATGTATCAAAGGGTTGTGCCTCTTCGATAGTTTCGATGAAACGACAGGAAGCACCTATTATTTTTTGCCAAAATTCGCAGAAAAGGAAATCGGGAAAGTGAATGTCGTATTGGAAAAAATAGGAATACCCGCCAAGATAGAAAAATCAGAGAAATGAATCATAGTCCAATGAGATATCAAGCCAAAAGAATATCAGGGAAAATATGCATCATTGCTCTTTATGCTGATGCTCCTCTACGGAAAGATGGATACGAAAAACAATGAACTAGTAGCGATCAAGATCCAGATACCGCTCTTCGGACAGTTTTTGAAATATGAAGAGCAATTTGATAACATGAAAAAACAATTGGCGGAAGAAGGGATATTCATCAACACCAGCAGCCAAAGAAACGCTGACGGAATGATCTACCAGATCAGCTCCAACGATTATGAACTTCTCCATATGATAGCAAAATGCTACGAACCAGTTGAAAAGTTCGAGAAAATCACTAAACGTGATTTCACGCAAGAGATGAAAGAAAAGCTGATCGGATTTTTGGAGACAAGCAAAGAAATTCCATCAGAAGGAAAAGAAGAAGTGATACAACAGATACAAGAGTGAACGATGAAATTACTCACGAAATAACTATTGTCCTCCTTGATAAAGGAGGAGGTATCCGCCGATGCGGATGGAGGATTTACTGACAGTCCATAAATCCCTCTACCTTCGGCTTCTCCCTTTACAAAGGGAGACAAATTACGAAATGGGGCGTTGGTGTAGTGGTAACACAACAGTCTTCGGAACTGTTGTCGGGGGTTCGATCCCCTCACGCCCTGCCATAGGCAGGCAAGCCTGAAGTAAAGAATTAGCTGAAAAGCTGATTTTTTTTATAATTCGACGAAATCGTGAAGTGATGGAATAGAGCAATCAAAGCCGAGTTTTTCAAGATTTTCTTTGAGCGTCAATTGTGCTTCGCCTTCACCGTGTACAATAAACGTTTTCTTTGGCAATGTAGTAAATCACTTTGCCCATCTCAAGAGTTGATCAGCATCCGCGTGTCCGGAAAAACTATCGATCTTAACTATCTCGAGCGCAACAGGAAGTTGTAGTCACATAAATTGAACGACCTTGTCTCATTGCAAAATACGTCTACCGAGCGTTCACTCAGCCTGATATCCAACAAAGAGCAAGGTATTTCTAGGATCATCCAATCCATGTCTCAGATGATGGGTAATCCTACCAGCAGTACACATACCGTTACCGGCGATGATGACACATGGTGTATCATAGGTATTGAGTTTCATGGAATCCTGGACACTGGAAGAATATTCCAAGTACGTATCATCAAAAAATGGATTGGCGAAATCCCTCAATGCTTCGGTATCATAACACTCCTTATGCTTTTTGAAAATTTCTGTAGCTTTGATCGCCAAAGGACTATCGAGAAATATCTTCTCTTGAGGAAACTGTTTCTTGTTGATAAGCAGATTGAAGAAATACAGCAGTTCTTGTGTCCTTTCTACCGCAAACGAAGGGATCAAAAGTTTTCCTCATTTTGCATACGTTTCTTGTACGTATTTGAGCAAGAGCTCTTCTTTATTTCCCATATCTTCATGATATCTGTCTCCATAGGTCGATTCCATCAAAAGATAATCAGCTTCTGCAATCAAAGTCGGATTCTGCGTTATCGGAACATCTCGCTGTCAAATATCTCAGGAAAAAACGATTTTGGTTTTCTTGTTTCATTCCGTGATAAAGACTTCGAGAGACGCTGATCACAAGATATGTCCTGCATCCTGATATCTTACGGATACCGTATCATTGATGGTGATCATCTCAGCATACTTAACGGTTTCAAACAACACCATGCAAGCATCAGCTTCTTCTGGCGTATACAAGGGTTTTCTAAGAGGTAAATGCTCTCTTGTTCTTCTTCTATTTTCATCCTCGATATTTTTTTCTTGGATCTCAGCGCTATCCTCCAAAAGAATTTTCACCAGATCCCTGGTCGCTGAAGTCGCATAGACTTTACCGCTGAATCATTGTGAAAACAGTTTAGGGATCAATCAGCAATGATCGATATGCGCATGCGTCAGCAAAACGAAATCTATCGTCTTGGGATCGAAAGTGAATGGCTCATAATTCAATTTTGTCACTTCCTTGGGTCACTGATACATACCGCAATCTACAAGGAATCTTGTAGTCCCCGCTTCAATCATATAGCAAGAACCGGTAACGATTTTCGCGGCTCAGCAAAACGTGAGTTTCATACCGTGAGATGAAAAAAAATAAAAATTTTTTTATTTTTTCTTGGAAAGGATGCCAAGCAAGCTTATCACGAATACGGCAGTATACATGACAAATCCATAGATACAAACAGGAAGTCCAAAAAGATTGGAGCATCAGCCTACAGGGCAAGATTTAGCGATGATTTCGCCATACGAAAGATACCCGGAAAACAGCATACCAGCGATAGCGATGATCAAGATGACTCTAAGTGCAATTATCTTTTTCATAGTCAGTAAAAAAAAGATAAAAAGATAGTGCTAGTGTATACAATGAAAGAAAAAAAGCAAACCCAGAGGAAAATAAGATAATCTTGCATTACATAGGCTATTTGCTAAAATAAAGCCGTTATATGTTTTACTTTATAACAAATTTTCAATGAAAGTTCTTTACTGGATTATGTTGATCCTTTTAGTAGTAGGAGGTTTGAACCGAGGTTTATTTGCATGGTTAGATCTTAACCTTGTTGCAAAAGTATTTCCAGATGTCGTAACAACAACTACTGACGCTGCTGGTGTAGAAACAACCGTTACAACTATGAACATGATTGCAAAGATCGTATACTCAGCTGTTACTGTTGGAGCACTCCGGACATTGATCGCTAATTTCGGATGCAAATGCTGCAAAAAAAGCGCATAATATCTGATTTTTCAACTATGAAAAGACTCCCCGACGAGGGAGTTTTTTTATTCACGGATTTCCCGGCATATTTGACAAAAACAGACACAGAGGATATAATTATTATATGCTTTACATAGATCATGCACATGTATCATCTGGATGCCATAATAGGGAAACATGACAAGGAACATCTGAAGGCTAACTTCAAAAACACGAAAGATCACCAGAGATCAAGATTTCTTTATAGCCAGGGAAAAATCAATGACGAAATATTGGATACTTTCAATCCATCACAAAAAGTGAATGTATTTTCAGCGAAATATCTGAAAGCCCTGATGTCCAGGACAAAGACAGACAAAATCATCAAGATTGTCGATGAATGAATATCTTCATATCTTCAGAAACAGGATAGAGAACAAGTAAGATCATATGGAGACAGGATATATGAGAAAATCAACCAACTGGAAAAACACATCAAGGAAAGATACGGAATCGAAGATACAGATAAGCGTTTTTTTATCATCGCAAATCTCTACAACAGCATATACCGACATCAAGAGAAAAAAAATTCTCATCACAAGGATGTATTTATACTAGAGCCGGAGAAAATATTCATGGAAGATGAGATATGCACAAAAGCCATAAAAGACATCATAGCCATCTGTAGGGAATCCAATGAAAAATGATACAATATAGACCACTTTTTCGCAGGATTCGGAGCGTATTTCTTCCAGAAATACACGGAAAAGATAGATACGAAACTGCGTATAGTGGTATTGCTATCGAAATTATTCTGAGGGATAGATACGTCCAAAATCAAGAAAAATGATCCCATGTTCCTCGCATATCGATATACATTCGGAGGGGATATGATCCAAGACCTATTTTTTTTCCAATACGATTTCTTGATCAATCAGATATATACAGATCTGGTTACACTCGAGACCATCAAAGGATATGGAAATCAAACCATGGAGCAATCGTTCCAGACATTCATGACGCTTCTGACGGAAACTGACGCATTAGATGAACTCTCCACCCACACATACCTGAAAGAATTCTTTTCCAAGAAATATATAGCGAATATAGTTTCCAGCCCAAAAACAAGTAAACTGGTATAGAGAGAACTGATACTGAAGGAGAGGATGTCTTTTTTAGAAAAGATTGACATTTTATAGGAAATATATATATCACCAAAGGTGGTGTCTTTTTGTATTAAAAAAGCACAATGCAATATACGTATTTTTATACTCATATATAAGCAAAAGAATGAAAAGAAAAATGGAAAACCAGCAAGAAGAATTATATATGAAATATAAAGTGATCAATATCTACAATGATATACTTGAGCATTTTTGCAAGGATATGCAATTCGGATATATCACAAGAATGGAGAGAGGAATCATCACGCCTGATGGAAAAGAATACTATAAAGATTATTTTGAGACAACGCACACAGAGTTCAAGAAATATCTAAAAGAGCATTACAACGTACAAGAACCGACCTTGATGGTAAATAAGCTGTTCAACAATAAAGACGAAACGCTCTTGTTTTCTACCGAAGTGGACGAAGGAAAGACCGACAAAGATGTTATATATTTAGATGAAATCTACCAACAGATACCAAAAAACATGAAACATCTTTTTGAAGAAAAGCTTGATGAGCTCAAAATAGAAGAAAAAATATTCTGGAACAGAAAAAATCTGGAAGAGAGCAAGAATCACACGACAGAGAATATCGTCAAAGATTTGATGTCTGAGGACATAGAAAATTAAGGCACGATACCTAGCAAAAAAAACTAATAAAAAAATATAAAACAAAAAATCATGACAGACATCGAAAACAAAGTAAGGGCTATCATAATCGATAGACTTACAATCGATCCAAAAGGCTGCAAACTAGAATCAGATCTCAGAAACGACCTAGGGGCAGACTCCTTGGAAATCGTGGAGTTAATGGTAGAATTCGAACAAAAATTCGACATCAGCATCCCTGATGAAGAAGCCGACAAGATCAAGACGGTCGAGGACGCCATCACTTGCATCGAAAAGTATGTATAATCTTACAGCGGAGTAGTTTTGACTCCGCTTTTTTTATCAAAAAAATTTCGCATTATTACACAATGCCGGACTTACCTACCGCAGGCAGGTGCTCGCCAATCTAAAAAGCTTGAGCCATTACTCTATCAGCCATATTACAGTGCCGGATGCTCGCCACGAGAAAGTAATCAGAAAAAAGATGAAGCTGTTGACATGAACGAGTCCGGAATGGGCCCCCCGGTAATTACCGGGGGATGTAGGCGAGGCGTAGGTCGTGTATATATGAAGCATCTATTCAGAGTATAGCATCCGGCTAGAGTTTTTGGGTACTTTTGGGGCAATGCCAAAAGTACCCCTGCGGAGCAAAATATATGATAGAGATAGTTTTATTTTTTCAACATCTCTTTCTTCCGATCTTCCACGATCTTATGAAGATAGACGATATTATGGAGCGAAAGCAGGATGCCACCCAGCATCTCTTTTTCTTTCAGTAAGTGATTGAGATATGCTTTCGTAAAGTTTTTGCACGTATAACACCCGCAATCATCGGTCAATGGCGTAAAATCCTTGATATATTTTGCATTGGATAATTTTATGTTTCCGTTAGCGGAAAATGCTTCGCCATGTCTACCCAATCTCGTCGGCAAGACGCAATCGAACATATCGAATCCTTCCTCTATCGCATGAGAAATATCTTCAGGAGTTCACACTCCCATCAAATATCTCGGAACATTTGTAGGCAATTTGGAAGCGGTATACGAAACGACTTCGCGGATCAGCTCCTTGCTTTCTCCTACACTTACTCATCATACAGCGATTCCATCTCGTGCATACTGAGAAAGGAAATCGACTGACTGTTGTCTCAAATCTAAGTACGTTCCACCTTGCACGATAGGGAACAATACTCAACGAACCTGTTCGTATTTCGGTTTGAGATGATCGAACGCTCTCTTGGCTCGGCGATGAGTCATCTGCATATGCTTTTCTATGGTTTTCTTATCGGCTCACGCAGGCGAACAGACATCCAACACCATCATGATATCAGAGCCTAAATTGCATTGGATATCGACAACACCTTCCGGAGTGAATTCATGTTTGGATCCATCATACGGCGAACGGAACTTTACGCCATTCTCGGTCAGCTTCATCTTTACCTCATGTCATCAGTCATTATTTACTCTTTCATCATTTTTACCCAATCCAAGCGAAAACACCTGGAACCCTCCACTATCTGTCAAAATAAGTTTATCTCGATTTTCAAAAGAATGCAGTCCTCCAGCCTCTTTTATCAGTGCATCGCCAGGACGTAAATACAAATGAAAGGTATTCGCCAAAATCAATTGGATCGCAGGCAAATCTCAGATATATTTGGGATCTTTGAGCATATCGAGAACCATTCCCTTGATCGTCGCCTTCGTACCGACAGGCATAAAAACAGGAGTTGTCAAGGTAATTCCATTGAGCGTAAGCTGTCAAACCCTTGCATTCCCCTTCTGTTTGAGTATCTTAAATTTAAGTTTAGACATAGAAAAACAGGCAGAAATTAAAGCGTAGAAATGTATAGGATTATACGAGAGAATTTCAATATCATTCCCGTATCCACGTCATTCCGGCGTTAAGTGTTGGAGCCGGAATCCACGCTTTAGTGCTTTAGTATGGATTCCCGATCAAGCCGGGAATGACGTACGATAGCAGAGCGATTCCTTCATAGTTTATAATTGTTGCAAAGCATGCTAGAACAAATCAAACTAGAATTGAGTAAGCACTGCAAGCCCGAAGAAAAGAAAGGCCTCTTTTTCACGTTGTTCGACGTAAACGGCAAAATCCTCGCTTCACACGGAACCGTAGAGACTGATAAAAATATTAATCAACTCACTGATCTCATCTACAACGGATTGCTTGCTAAGCATGAACATACGACCAAAACGATTGTTATCGACATCATCCAATCATATATCCAAGAAACCGATATCAACAAATTACTTTCTTTACCGACCAAAGATTACGGGCTCTTTCTCGTCAACACCGAAACGAAGAAATCAGGA
The DNA here is from genome assembly GCA_964547365.1 of uncultured Candidatus Peribacteria bacterium. Taxonomy (GTDB): domain Bacteria; phylum Patescibacteriota; class Gracilibacteria; order Absconditabacterales; family Absconditicoccaceae; genus CAJBLF01. The sequence continues at coordinate 16,104 of CAZJMP010000010.1, forward strand.
GCGATCCTGCCAAACACCAAAGGCGTCAACGACGTCAAAACCGCCCTCGGCCTCATCAAACAAAAATACGGAATTTCCGGCAACGTCAGCATGTACAGTTTCAGAACAGAAAGAGTGACGATAGGATTATAAAAAAATATGTAGAGCAAATACTATTCGCCTTTTTTTAATTGAAAAGCAAAAAAAAACCATACATTGACTTTTTATAGGAAAAACATATTTTATTTATTAAAAATAAATTAACTAAAAAAGGAGATTAAAATGACTAACAAAAATGTACTTATACCAACTGCATTGGCATGGTTTATAGTAAACTATCAAACAGAAAATGGACTTAAAATGAATGAAAAAGCAAACGAGTTCGGTGATATAAAAATACACCAAGACATATTTAACCCGCTTTTTCACAACGAAAAAATTAAAGTCAATTACTCATTTACTTCAATGCACCTGGTTTTGTATGAGTTTCTTCGTCCAGAGATTATAGCACAGCATCCAAAGATTTTAAAATGCACATCTTCTGAGGATGCACAAGACAAGCTCGGAAAAGAATTAAAACTCAGTACTGATCTTAAGTATCAACACCATCAAGAATGGTAAAGAGACTGCCGGTTTATCCGGCTTTTTTATAATTGAAAATTTCAAGACTATCTCTATACTCTACCACAGTTTTCATCACAACATTTCACCCATGATCAAAACCTTAAACCGGACATTCGGCTCCCTCACTTTCCTCATCGGACTCATCAACATCTTCCGAGGGAATGATCAGGGATTCGGCATATTTCTGCTGCAATCATTTACCTGGTTGTAAACAACACGGAAATACAAAACAATGATTATACAATCCATATTTTAATCAATAAAGAATCATCGTAATGGAAAACATAGAAAAAGCTATCGAAATAGCAGTAAAGACTCATGCTGGACAAGTTGACAAAGCCGGTGCGCCATATATATTTCACCCATTAAGGGTTATGCTTGCATTAGCAAAAACCGGAGACATAAAAGACAAAAAAACACAAGACAAAATGATAGTAGGAGTTCTCCATGATATAATTGAAGATACATGTATCACTGAAGATGATCTAAAAGATCAAGGTTTTGACCAAGAAATCATAGATGCGCTTGTTGTAGTCACAAAAAAAGAAAATGAAGAATACGATAATTTTATAGATAGGATTATTGATTCTAAAAACGAAATAGCAATCACAGTAAAAATAGAAGATCTAAAGGATAATTCAGATTTATCAAGGATAAAAAATCCTTCAGAAGAAGATGTTAGAAGAAAAGAAAAATATGAAAATGCAATGAAAAGATTAATGGATT
>CAZJMP010000010.1:17532-23880 GCA_964547365.1 uncultured Candidatus Peribacteria bacterium
TATCATCGCTTCGGTTTCGTCGATGCAAAAACCTACGGAATCACAACACCGGACGGACAGAATTTCGACGCTTTCATGGCACTGGAATTATACCCAGAGAGCTTAAAAGGAATCTCCGGAAAATTCTTCGCTGACCCCGTCTTCGAAACCGATCCTCAAGAATTGGAAGAGTTCGAGAAAGGCTTTCCTGAGAGGGAAAAACACGTGACCGACACCCAGTTGAAAATATAGTTTCAGAAATACGATGGATTTTTTGAACCAAATCCGTAGAGTAAATAGACAAAAACAAAACAAAAAAAGCACAATTGTATGAGGAAACTGGAAAAAGCGGAAGCTATAGCGGTAAAAGTAACTATCCTATGTCTAATAATCTTAGCATGGAGAAACGACAAAAAAACGGATGAGATCAATACAGTAATATCTATCTTAGCGATTATAGCTATCGTAACAATGTTTTGGATGAAATTACAATCCGACAGAAACAAAAACAAAGAAAAAAAACAAGAAGAAAAACTTGTACAAAACAAGTAATCACTAGTTTCCCCGATATCGGGGGATTCTTTTTGACCAAAAAAAACCAAACAAAAACCAAAAACCAATGGGAATAACATTTAAAGAAGAAGACCGCGAACTCCTCGAAAAGGCAGTGAATGAATCAGGATTCAGTTTACCGCATGTAAAAGAATTCCTGGAAACGAACAAAGGAAAAAATCCGCTTCCGACATTGAAATTGCCGAGAGAAGAAAGCATCAATTTATCCCAAGCCCTGGCGTTTATCCCAAAAGGCGAAGGAGAAAACTTATCGAAGCTGTTGAGAAAACAGATTTACAAAAAAAACTAAAAAAGCCACGTTTTGCGCGACAAGATCAGGTAGTTTCTACCTGATTTTTTTAATAATTCTTGATATAATCATAACAATTGGTCTGACTCTTTCCGTTGATGTTCCAAGTAAAGCACATTCCACGTCTTCAGACAAATTCAAACGACCCTCTGTCTTGCAGTTTGGAAAGCGTAAATACCTGTTCTTCATCTGATTCTCATCAACCGAAATTGAAAACAGTGATGATAGGATACTCACGGATATTTTTGAGTTGAAGATTATATATAGGAGCATATATCGTTGCATCAAGTCCTGGAGTAGAGATTCGAGTACCATTTATCTCTGCGTTGAAGAGATTCCTATAATAGGTCGAATGAGCGCTATATTCCAGTATTTGAAATCCAAGATTAGTGAGTGAACCCTGATAAAGGGCAGTTGCTACACCACAAAGTCATCCACCATAGATCATTCTTGCACCAGCACCAAATGTCGCATATCCGGACATATACATGATATCACCCTGATCTGGACGATAACGAATTTCACGAGCAAGGTTGAATATCTCGCCAGGCAATATCAATCTTACATTTCCGATATTATGGAACGCTGCCATGATATTGTGCCTTCTATAGTCACGATCAACATTTGCTCTAGATTTTCGAGAAATGAGTTCATATCAAAGATCCCTGAGATCCTGCTCGTTTTTGAACAAAAACAAGGTTCATAGATTTTCATATGCATCAGAAGAAATGCCTATAGGTTTGAAATTCATGATACGCTCATAGGTTTTGATATCATCGAAATTAGTGGTAAATCACGATAAGGCATCATGCAAAGCACGATCCAAACCATCATATTCTATAATATTTTTCATGACCATAAAATCTCATGACTGAATCTTGATCGCGTAATTTCCCTCTTGATACGGCTGGATATTGAAATCCATGTATCACCTCGCCAAGAGAAACTTCATGATATCGATCCTTATTTTCTGATAGAATTCTTCAAAATTTTTGCTCTCAAAAAAGAAATCACCGACAGTAGCAGAATCTATTTGATAGAGATACTCTTGATCAGCTGCGGCATGTTTACCATGCAAAACAAGGAGAGAAGCATTATTTACCATAACATAAGGAAGCTGTTCAATCATAGTAGGCAATGCATATACCTCATTGAGAAACGGTAAAGCGGTGACAGAAAACGGACGATTGTTTTCTTGCGCCTGAGCATTACCAAAAAATCCTCCTCATAAACACAGAGAGAAACAAATACCAAGAAAGAATGATTTTCAGAATTTCTTCATGATATAAGTATATCCCCCAATCGCATTTTTGTCAAAAAAAAGCCCCTCTATTTTAGAGGGGTAAGGGGAGTAATAATTATCGTCCTGAAACGGAATTATAACAGCTTCTAAATTGTTCGCCATTAGCTTCCCACGTATAGCAGTTCCCTTGATGTCCAATATAGTTCAATTCACCGCGATCCTGTTCCTTGCTGAGCACGAACAGCTCTTCTTTTCCACCTTTGGTCCCATCATAATTCATTACAAGGATAACTGGGTATTCGCGGATATTTTTGAAGACGAAATCTTTTTGATTGCCTCACATCCTATAGACGGCGACATCCAGACCAGGAATCCGGTATTCTTTTCCATTAATCTCATTCTGATAGAGATATTTCCAGGTCTTGGTATGATTGTGTCTCGTGATGATATCGAACGCCTTGTTGGTGATGATAGCGGCATTGATGCCTCGCGAAGCGCCACAGATTCCTCCGCCTTTCACGCTAGAGACGCCTCACATGATAGCGAGTCCGGAAACCGTATCTTTCTTTCGGTTGTTTGTAGCGGGATCATAATGGATTTCATCCATAAAGGATAATTGCTGTTGAGGATTGAGGACTCTCACATTTCCGATATTCCGATAAGAGATCATGATATTCTGGCTCCTTCGCGCAGCATCATCATTGATTCTCGTCCTATACGAACTGACCACATATCCAAGATCTTTCAAATCTTCTTCAGTCTTGAAAAGATAGATAGTCTTTAGTTGTTGGAGATCTTCATCTGTCCGAGTGATTTCATCAAAAGACGGTTCAGAGAATTTGCCGAATCGAGAACGATGTGCATATACCTCCTCTATCTTTTTCAATAATACGATATCCAGATCATCTTGGACGATGATACCGGTCGTCACGTAATATTCAGGATATGCAGGATATTCCTGATTTCACGTCAAATGCACAAAATCGCTTCCTGGACCGAATGGCATAGTAATAAATCCGCTAAATCACTTATCGATCAATACTTGGAGAGATTGGATTCTAAAGGCATGCAACAAAGTAGCTTGTTGTGATTGCTGTTCTTTCTGAGATAAATTAAGCGCAACCGTGACTGCAGAAAACAGAACAGATAGCGATACAAAAAAAAGAATGAGTATTTTTTTTACAGACAACTTCATGTGTTCACCAAAAAATAAAAAAGCGTGAATATTCACCACAACATAATAAAAATACAAGTCAAAAAGTCAATACAAAGAGAAATTATAAAAAAAATGTCAATTATATGGATTTTTTGAAGGTTTTCTTATGCAATATACCAATATTCAAATACAAAAAGCAAAAACAAACTATTCATAGATGGTTTTTATAAAAAATTGACTTGACTTATAAAAAGAGATAAATAAAAGCATCACCACACCCAAAACAAAAGATATGTACCTAGCAACGATTATTGTAGTTGTATGGTCATCATTCTTTGTCGAAAACAATCACTGCTATATTTTTACTGCAACAGTTGAACAGAGCATCGCCAAAAATGAAGCTATCTTGGAAAATGAAAGTACCGAAGTCATTAATCCTGATAAGGTAGATTCAAAGATCCAGATATGCACATGCTCAATGTTCGACACCGAAACCTCAGTGCGTAACGGCAAGGAAAGACATCCAACTTAAGGGGGTTACCCCCGAAAACAACAAAAAAATCATGACGGAAAATATGGACTAACCGTCAAGAAAGAAAACAATCCTAACACATAAAAAAAACTAGCCTGACGGAATCCCCGGCAGGCTTAACTTGTTATCAAAAAATTTAACATATAAAAAAACCCGCTGGGCATACCATGCGGGGATTTCTAAAGCGCATTAATCTGCATACCATCCTAATGGCGTCAGATGTATGAGAATTTGACTCAGAAGACTGAGCATGCGCTGGCTTATATATATAAGCGAACAAAGCACCAAAGACTATAAGGAAATGCTGAAAAAAATCAACACATATCCGAATATTATGCACATATTGCGGAAATGTCCGGCAGCGTTATTCGTGCACAAGAAATCCCATATCCCGTTTTGTCGATCTGAAACGGTTCAATCGCCCTTGGATGCTTGAGAAAGATAAGGATACAATATTTCTTGGACTTCGCCCGTTCAAAGACTTCAGGCAACGGAGAATGGAAAGCAATGCCTCCAGAACCTCCATATCTTTTCAAAATTTCTTTCAACTGACTTTCTGAATACTGTTCAAATTGCACGACATTTTCCACCTCAGCCTTCACGGTCACCTCCTTTCACGCATCCTTAAAATAGACCGTATCGCCGGCCTTGATCCTATTTCGCGGAGCGACTTTCATCATATACCGTCTAGATTCTATCGTTTTCTCTCATGAAAGAATCTTGGGAATCAATTTCCGTTTCGGATTCATGATAGCAAGATGATCCATGATTATTTCTTGTATAAAAATATGCTCGGCTTGCCACGACTATCTTTGATAGTATCGAATGGTTTGTGAATAGCGAACTGGAAAGAATTGGAAATGATGATAGCGTCCTGCTTCATGTGTTTGAAAATCCGAGATTCGATCTGAGCCATCTGTTCAGGAAGAAGATAGACGTAGATATAATCATAGACGTGAATGTCTGCCAAAAGAAAATCTTTTTTGAGCAATTTGAGATCAGGATATCAAAAAAGTTTATTTAAAATCTTTCCATAGACATAGGGCATATGCTGAATCTCATATCCATCGCATTGTACGCCAAACGTCCTCCAAAAGAATCTCATAGCCTTACCATCTCCACATCAGAGATCGACCAATCTCTTGCCACGAACAAGTTTGAGTTGATTCATCAAACGGATATGCCTATCAAATGAGGGAACATACATAGCGAAAGTGCGCCTGCGAAAAAATGAGGAAAAGAGTCAGTAATAGACCCGCAAAACAAAAACAACCACCAGAAACAGCAGAAGCAAGACTAGTAGTTGTTGTCGTGACATAACATATAATGAAAATTTAAAAATTAATAACCCCCATTCGGGGACAAGTGAATAATGAATGAATTGTCCGCTACAGCGGGTAAACTATTGTAAATTACGATAGTCCATAATACAATTATTCATACGTTTTTCATTTTTCACTTTTCACTATTCATTAATATTATTTAGGATTTATCACAATGCCTTTACCTTTACTTGTCCATTCTATCCATTTAGCTTTCAGCAAAGCTTTGTATTGCCGTGCATATTGTGCAACGCTGAAAATAGTGGTAGTGACGATATATAAACCTACACCTGTTTGCATAGTATAGACAAATGAACCGATCATGAATACCATGAAAATATTCATAAATCCCATCATCTTGCCCATGTCAGGCACCTTCTGTCCTGGAACGTTTGGTGTCGCTGGCTTAGCGAGTGTAGTCAATTTTGTCTGGAAATACGTAAATACGGCAGCGATGATAGTAAGAACGATATTTTTTGTTCCCAAAAGATCCATGCCAAGGAAATGCGTATTGATGACACCTGTCTGCAATGCATCAGATTCTACGAAACGAGCACCGAAGCTATTGAAGAAACTATATAGCCATTCTTGAGGAATAGTAGCGCTAGCCATGTGTCTGACTACATAATACAGTCAGATAAACACGGGGATCTGGATAAGCATCATAAGGCAACCTTTGAACGCTCATTTTCCATCAGACTTAAAAATCTTCATCGTCTCCTCAGAAAGCTTCTTAGGATCATCCTTATATTTATCTTGGATCTCCTGAAGCTTTGGTTGAAGCGCACCCATACCTTTTTGCATATCATTACCAGCCAAGGTTTGCTTGACCATAAGCAATCTGATCGTGATCGTAAGCAATACGATAGCGATACCGAGATTACCGCCGAAAATAGCTAAGAAAACAGCTAAGATATTGAAAATCGGACGATACAAAATTTCTGTAAACAACATTCACAACATAATCAAAATTTTATATGATAAAATTTCTAAATTCTATTTATTTTCTAAATTCTGAATTCTAAACTCTAAACTCAAATTATATAGTCATCACTTCTTCTGACTTATTTTTCACGAGTTCATCGACTTTGTCGTTCATCGTTTTCACCAACGCATCGATCTCTTTTTCATTCCTTTTGCTTTCGTCTTCACCGATCTCTTTGGCATCGAAGATAGCTTTGTTATCTTTCATGGCATCTTGTCTAGCGACTCTGATACGTCATTTTACTTCTTCTCCCATAGCTTTGACTTGCT
>CAZJMP010000011.1:0-23694 GCA_964547365.1 uncultured Candidatus Peribacteria bacterium
TTCTTCTCCTCGTGAGTTCTTCAAAAAGAAAAAAATCTGTTTCCTTTCGGATCAGGCTGTTTACACCAATTTCCTTGTTGCTTTGGCGGAGGAAGCAAAAAACCTGTAGGCGTTTTCACTTACAGGTTTTTCATATTGTGGTATATATTCCAAATTTTCTTATTTTCCGTATTTGCTTGTTCCAGCCATTTTTTCTTCTATTCTTAATAGCTGATTATACTTAGCGATTCTATCTGTTCTAGATGCAGAACCCGTCTTGATGAATCCAGTGTTCAATGCAACAGCTAAATCTGCGATAAACGTATCTTCTGTCTCTCCTGATCTATGGGACATGACAGCCGTCATTCCGTGTTGTTGAGCCATACGTACGCAGTCGACGGTCTCTGAAACTGTTCAGATTTGATTTAATTTTATCAAAATAGAATTTGCTAATCCTTTATCGATACCCATTTGCAATCTTTCTACGTTTGTCACGAACAAATCATCACCGACCAACATTATCTTGTCTGTTAATGCTACCGTAAGCGCTTTCCATCCGTCGAAATCATCTTCTGCCATTCCGTCTTCGATAGACATGATAGGATATTTTTCTACTCGAGATTTGTACAACTCTACGAGTTCGTTGTAGTTCAATGTCTTGCCTTCTCCTTCGAGTACATAGTTTCCGTCTTTGTAGAATTCTGATGCTGCACAATCGAGCGCTAACTTAATTTTTCCGGTGTATCCAGCTTTTTCGATTGCTTGCATGATAACCTGCAAAGCTTCTTCATTGCTGCCGAGATTAGGGGCATATCAACCTTCGTCTCCGACACCAGTGTTGTATTTTTTCTCTTTTAAAATTTTCTTCAAGTGATGGAATACTTCTGCACCCATTCTCAATCCTTCGGTGAAGTTCGGTGCTCCTACCGGTACGATCATGAATTCTTGGATGTCTACATTGTTGTCTGCATGTGATCCACCGTTCAAGATGTTCATCATTGGGAATGGTATAGTAGTGCCTTGTCCCTCTCCTACATATTCGTAGATCCATTTGTTCTCTGTCTTTGCACACGCTACGGTGAATGCCATAGACGTTCCCAAGATTGCGTTTGCTCCGAATTTTGATTTTGTAGGTGTACCGTCGAGTGCGATAAGTACTTGATCAAGCGCTCTATAGTCAGCAAATTCTTTTCCGATGATCTCATTCTTGATAGTTGTATTTACGTTATTCACTGCGGTGAGCGTTCCTTTCCCTAGATATCTACTAGCGTCTCCGTCTCTCAATTCGAGCGCTTCATGGACTCCGGTAGATGCTCCTGATGGAACGATAGCTCTTCCCATGATGCCGTTGTCTAAAGTCACTTCTACTTCTACGGTAGGATTCCCTCTCGAATCCAATACTTCGCGCGCGTGCACGTCTTGAATTTTGTACATTTTTTATAATTACGAATTAAAAATTACGAATTACGAATTGCGAATTGCTTATAGTTTTATATCTTTTTTTTGCAAGAAAAACTATATCACTTTATTGAGAAAATAGCGTTGACATTATTTTTCTTATATTTATAAGAGAGTTCCAATATTTTATATTGTATATGAAAAATATTATGAAAATCGGTAATGCTATTGAAAAAAAATGATCTAATGAAATCACAAGTAGTGAAAAAAAGGTTTCTGATTCTACTCAAAATACAGCATCAAATACTCCTGTAGCTCCTTCTTCTGTGGAAGTTACTAAAACTTCAAAAAAAGATCTTAGCTATATTTTCCAACTCAATGTCACGAAAAAGAAACTTCAGCAGATAGAGAATAAGATAGAAAAATTACAGAACCAATCTCTAGTGCAAGAGAACATTATTCAAGAAAAATATCTTGAGTATCAAACATTATTGAAACAATATCAAGCATTGTCGTTAAAGTATACTAAGAATTTTACTATATTTTCTCATACGCTTAATTTTTATGGTATGACTGATGATGTCATTCTTGATGCACAAAAACGTGAAGAATATATAAGGTATCGTATTGCTGAATATATTAAATGACTTGTCGAGGATGCTATTATTAATAATAAAGAATCTTTTTACTGTGAAGAGTTGGAAAGAAACTATGATGAAATATGTAATAACGGCCAAAAAAAATCTCATACCCAACAAGGTAAAAATAAACAGGATGAATCTGAACATATTATAGGTCATAAACAAATAGCACAAGAAATCAGAACTCTTATTGATCAAGAAGATCAAAGTATAAGACAGTATATCAATACACTCTATAGTTCATATTTCAATTTAGAAATCGAGGCCGATGTGCTCAATCAGAAACAAGTTGAGATTGATAATGCTTTAAAAGAAATCGATGTACTCCAAAAAAAAATTTCAAATATCCAAACGCTCATCAATAAATCAAATGATGAATATGCTGAAACAAATGAACTTGGAGTCTTAAAATGATATGAATACTCCTGACCTAAGGTTTCTATCGATGATTTTGTAGCTAATCCTACCGTAGAGAATCAAATGAAAAAACTTATCGCTTTATATACACATCAGAATGAAACAAAAAGATTCTGACTTTCTTTATCGAAAAGCATCATTTTCATCGGAGAACCTGAAACTGGAAAGACCTTTGCTGCGAAAATGTTTGCATCAGAAATCGATCGTAAGATGTATCATATAAAAGCGCATGATCTTTTCTCTGAAAATATCGGTGATCCAAACCAGATGTTGTATGCTATTTTTAGCCTTATCATCCAACATGTTCAACAGACAAAAGAATCTTGTGTCATCTTCTTGGATGAGATCGAAAAAATCATAGATAGTGTATGAGAATATAATCCTGCAGAGCAAAAAATAATTTCAAATACCATTATCAAAAATATCACTAATATCCAAAAATCGAATCTTGATATTGTCGTTTTGGCTGCTTTGGGATACAAAAATAAGATCAATCCTGATTTTATGAAATATAGTCTTTTTGATAATCAGTTTTTCTTTGAATTGCCAAAAGAGGCAGAAAGAAAAAAATATTTTGAACTTTTTATAGCAAAAGCTGAAAAACGCGCAAAACTTAAATTATTCAATCCTGATGTTATCGATGATTTGGTCAAAGCTACTGATTGATTCTCTGCAGAATACATCAAACAACTCATCAATTCTTGTGTCAAAGAATATGCGTATTCTTATATACAGAATAAACCATCTTTGGCTATAGATCAAGATTATATTTGAATCACCATCGAACAAATCAATCGTCAGAATATGGATAAGCCATCCAATAAGAATCCGTTGAATGATCATGATAAAAAGAAATTAATTAATTCTTTGATCACTCAATCTACTATGAAAAATCTTATTTTCGGTGAATTGGATACCAAGAAAAAAGATGCTTTGCTTTCATATATCATAGAGCATTCTGATGGATATTCTGAAGATGATTTCCGTCAGATTTTCAAATTATGTGCTGAGGAATATCAAAGAAGAAATATTAGTTATCATAGGCAATTTCTTATTCAAAAAGATTTTATCCTAGACAAGATCCAAGCATTGAGAGAAGAAGATAGAAGGAAAGGACGCGGTTCGTATTTTAACCGTAGCTAATATATTTTCTGTTCAAAAAAAACGCAGGGAAATACCTGCGTTTATGATTATAAATTTTTGGCGTATCGGTACCTCCTGGAGAGTATCATCACGCCTTGATCGTCTTTATACCCGAATTGAATCCAGACCGGGAACTTTTTGATGATAATTCCCCATTTCATGTGTTTGTCTGACCAGATGGCATTCAGATGCTTTGTTGCTTTGATCCCTCGTTCGTTGTATTTGCCTGAGAGATCGTAAAAACAGACAGAGTCTCTCAGTACGAGATCAGTTGGACCGTCTCCCATCCAGATGTAGAGGTGCTTCAATGAATCGACCATGGGACATGAGATGACTTTCCCGGGTAGTTGATCAACATCGCTTTTTACTTCCCACCCCAGCTCATAAGAGAGATCTGAAGTGATTACTTTTTTTTGCCCATAGGCAGTTACGAAAAGAGCCAAAAGGCTCATGATGAGTATTGCTTTTTTTGTGTACATGGGTTATTTTGTTTTTGAATCAAACATATAATTATTTTCTTGTAAAAGTCAATCTCGATGTCAATGAAAAATAATTTGAGAAAACTGGTCAAAACCTTATATTCAATTACGAATTTCAAATTATCGGTTTCTATGTTCGTAATTCGTAATTTTTAATTGTTAATTGAATAGTATGTCTGCAACGATTCTTGATACCAATATATTTAAAATATCCAGCGATGGCCGAAATGTCCAAGATGCCATCGGCATCGTCAACGGGAAACGTATTTCCATCAAAGTGAAGGTCAATCCGGAAGGAGATGTCTGGGAATATGTGAGTTGAGTCCCTGCAGAGTTTATTGGTCAGCAGCTCTTTACGTATGTTGCTGCATTGAGAGAAACCCAGAAAGCTGGTAAGTCCTTGCCAGAGGATCAGGCGACATTCGAACAGATCCTTTCTACGATGCCTGGCGATACCGGTATCAAACAATATAAAAATTATTTGGAATCTTCCAAAACCAAATACGCGGGATGTTTCTCTTCCTGATCACATATCTTCGACGATGTGTGAATGCGGGCATATTATCGGCTCAATGACGGCAGCCGTCTAGCATTAAGCCCCACTACCTGGATGGCAGCGAGGCGCGATGAAAGTATGTGATATAGCGTGAGGTGTTTCTAGGCTGCTTGTTTAAGATTTTTTGATAATACGATAGAGCTACCGTATTCTGGGTCCATCTGTCCTTCGTCTATGGTATTGTGATCTATGGATTTTTCGTCGATACCTGCTGCACTTCCATCAGTGAGCCATATATCTATCCATGCTCCTATATCATCAAATTCATTGTCTTTTGGTTCATAGACCCCTGGAAAAACCATCTTGTCTCCTTTTCTGAAATTTGCTTTCACAAATCCTTCATGATTATCCTTTCTGAGTTCCATCACCTTTTCTCGTGTAGGGAGTTTGTTTTTTATTCATAGGTTTAAGATTGCATTTCGATTGAATACCTGTTCTTCTACTAAGTGCTTCGGTATGCTATTTTCTGGCTCGTCTATGTATTTTCGTACATATGCTTTGAGATGTGGCCCTTTGATTTCTCCTTTCATCATCTGTATCTGTTTTTCTTGATTGTCTATGAATACATTTACCATTTCTTTTTTTCGGCCGTCTTGGAGCATAGATTCGTCTACTTTGTAGGTCAATCATTCTTTTTTTGTTGTGAGCGCTTCATAGATGTCGCTCTCTCCCGGATGATTGCCATCATCGAAATGGCCGGAATACTCTTGCCGATCTTCTGGTGTGTGGGTAATGTTTGTTTTTTTTGTGTTCATGTTTACTATTTTTATGTAAAATAGAATAACTAGTTGAGGTGTACCAGTATTCATGAGGTTAACGCATTTCATGAACCTCTTGGTCCTATATCTCAGAATTCATAATGCGAATCTCAGATCGGTTGTATCGGTACATTCACCATTATATTGCGTTTTTCTTCTATGGTGAAATTTTTTATACCATTTTCCGCTAGTTTTCTCAGTAAATAATTCTTATCCAAATTACATTCTTTCAGAGCGTTCTCGTTCAATAATATTCCTATTCCTCCCCCTATTTTCTTTATTTTTTGTATCACTGCTAGTGTGTTGCACGCTAAGATATCTGCCGCTTGTCTTCCGTAGACCTTATCCATAACAAAAACTAATCATTCTTGGCTTGGTAGTAAGGTTACTAATTCATCAGAGTAACTACCTTTGCTTTTATGGTCGTCGCTTGTGGTGATGAGGAATCTATTATTGACTCCGAAACTCAGGTTTGTGTCGTTGTTGCATTGTGCGGTTTTACAACTCAAGCATTCCCTGATGTTTTTGATCACTATGTCCAAGTCGTTTGTCATAAAACTTGTGATATGCTCTTTTTTTCATTCTTCAACTTGTTTTTGGAACGCATCGTTTATTTTCTCTATTTTATCCTTTAATCTCTGATTTTTCGATTTTCCTATTTGTTCATAAAAATTATCATAAAGATTTTCGACCTGTTTCATTATGTCGTACATATCTTGCAGTTCCTTTCGTATCCTGTCGAGATATTCGTTTGCTATTTTTTTTTCTTGTTTCGATAGGTTGTTTGTATCTTTCTCTATTTTCATCATCAGACTTGCTACATGATTACGTACTCCCATAACTCCGTCTTGTGATCAGAAATTCGCTCCTACTTTATTGAAGATCTCTATTAGCTCTTTTTCCGGTATTTTTATGCTTTCAAACTCTTCTATTTCCCTATTTATCTCCATATTTTCAACTTTTTTCACAAAATTTATGATCGGGCTTATCCCTTTCATGAGTCATTGAATGTTCTTTATTTCATCTTGATCTATTTTTTTTCCTAACTGTTCTTCGAGCTTCTCTATACTTCTCATTTCTTGTATTGATAATTTTCCTGTTCATATTATTTCCTTATACTTTTTTCCTAGTATCGGTAAAATCTCACCTTCTTCCTGTATAAAATTCAATAATATTTTTTCTTTTTCTTCATAGATATCTGGATCCAATAATGATTTGATATTTGCTTTTATCGTGAGTAATCTGTTTCCGATGCTTTCCGTACTTCCGAAAATGTCTGTTATTTCCGATTCCTGCAATGCTTTTTTGTGCTTATTTTCATCTATTCGATTGAAATCCTTCAATACATCGTTTTCTTCCCTTTTTTTGAGATATTCCTCTATTATTTTTGCATGTTCTTCATTCATGTATTCTTTGAGGTCTATTTTTTCTCCCGATCTGAAACTTTCTCGTTTTCCATTTAGTTTAAGTGCCAGGAAAAATCATAGAACTGCCTTCTTTTCTTCTGTCTTTTCTGCCATGTTTGCAAGGAATATCGAGTGATTCTTTATGCTTTCGATGTGTTGTTCATTGATTTCGTCAGGTATTTTTTTTATTCAGAATTTTTTTTTGAATATATTCTTGATGTTTTCTGTTAGGCGGTTGTTCTCTTCTTCCAATACGCTTTTCTTATCATCATTACTTTTTTCTAGTTTTTGGATTATTTCTTTCATATTTTCGTGCATGACTGCAAGATCTCTTACTTTATATTTCCCTCTTTCGTCGATGAGCGCCAATTCTGTTTGATAGAGCGGGAATATTTTTTCGTAAAAATACTTTGTGTCGTTTGGTTTTAGCTGTTCAAATATTCAGAGCATCTTGTCATAGAGCGATGGAGCTATTTTAAGGATGTGTGCAGCGACATAATAGAAATTATTCATGTCCGCATTTGATCGCTTTCTTTGTTTCTTAAGAAATGCCTTTGTCTTTTCATATATATTTGTCTTCGTCCTCTCTGTTGTTTTTTCTTTGCTTGGCAATTCCCTTATTTCGTATGTAAATCTGTTTATATTCTCTATGAATGGAAGATTCGTCATTCATCTTTTCTCTATTGCATCGATGAGTATCCTTTCTTTATTTGTTATCTTGTTTCATTTTTCTATTGTTTTTTCTAATATTCTCCTGATATTTTCATAAATAAAATCCTTGTTTTCTTTTTCTTCTTGCCCGAATAGATTGTTGATGGTCTTTTTTATCTCATCGTGAATTGTTGTATTGGGCAATCGTGATATTATGCTATAGATAACTGTCGCTGCTATCCGGTTTTTCTCGTTTATTCTGTCTTTTGGTTCCATATCATCGAATATTTCCTTGATTGTTTCTGATTCTAAATAATTTCGAATAATATGAAATAATTTTGCTGCTTCTTCGACATCCTCATCGTAAATATCTAGTTGCTCTATAATCTTCTTTCTTTCGTCTTCATCGTAAATTTTTCCTATTGTTTGATCTATTCTTGCTAAATCTTCTAACGATATTTCAGGATATTTTTTGAATATGATATCCAATTCCTTTGGTCTGCTCAATATTCTTGTTATGCTTAGCAGTTGCTGTACGGTTATATTTTTATATTTCTCTAATATCTTCTTCAGATATCCCATGTCTGATACGCATATTGTTTTTATCAGCTTGGTAAGATCTTCCGTCGCTGTGATGCCGTTAGCCTTCAATATAGCTATCTTTTCTTTTCTTTCCTCGTGCTCGTTCTTTCGATCCCGATTTGAATCAAACATGGGATAAACATCTGATCTATCATAACTGTCTCTGATTTCTAAAATCTTTTTTATATCTTTGATCCCTATATCGTCTATAAGGATATTGAGCGCACTGATTGTCTCTTGGACTTTCCCATAATAGAGGACGGTTTCTATACCCTTTTTGGTTTCCTCTTTCGTAATCATTCATATTTCCTTCATTTTCTTTATTATTGCCCTGAATTCTTCGTGCGGTACTGTTTTAAGTTCTGAGATTATGCAGTTGCGGGATCAGTTTTTTGATTGGATTACTTCTCAGAAACTCATTACTATGGTCGAGTTGATCGCTCATAGTTCCTTGGTATAATTTACGTTATTCCTCCGGTTTTTTGTTCGTTTGTTTGTCCGTATATCTACGAGGGATTTTATTGCTTCTTCTGAGACATATGATCTCCTAAATATCTCTCTGATTTTCTCTTCGACCCTTTTATCGTTTCATCGATCTCAACCGAACATCTTTACAGTCTTCTGTGTATAGTTTCCGTTACCTTCATAGTGGTTATCGGGTACGATATCCATGAATTCCTTTATTTCTTTGAGCTCTAAATTAGATATATTTTCCAATATTTTCGTCTTTTTTTCTCTGTCCATCTTTGCGTCTTTCAAAAACTCCATATATTCCTTCAAATTATTTTTTATAATCATTTTTATCACTTCCTTGTTGTTTTCATTAAATTTGAATTGCTCTTTTTCCAATGCTTCTAAATTCTCTTTGATCGTTTTGTATGATACTTGTAATATCTTTTCTAATGGCTCATACCATTCTTCTCATGTATATCTATCTATCTCCTTTATGCTTCTTATGTTGAATTTTTCTGAAAGTAATCTTAGAGTCTTACATATGTCTTGGTTTAATGCATCTTGTATTTTTCAAAAATACGATAGATTTATATCCTCAATATTTAATACAAATCTCAAATCCTCTATATTTCGTTCTTTTGCGTATTTTTCAAGAAAATTCTCTTTTACATATCTATTTCTTCGATTGTCTTGTACATTTGCTTCGTTGTCTGTTCTTTTCAGCATATCTAAAAACAATCTGATTTTCTCTATTTCTTCAGGTTCTTGTATAGTACTCTTGATTGCATTGATTGCTCTTTCATTTTCTATTTCGTCGCTCGTCATGTAAGGTTCAAAAAACTCTTTCGTTTTCTTGACTGCTAATTGTTCCATCTTTTTGCTCTTTTGATATTGCATGTATTTATCTCGAACATCATCAAATCATATTCATCCCTTTGACAATATCTTGTTCAGTGCTTTTTCTATGCTCTTTTTGTCGTGTATATCTACTCCAACCTCGGTCTTTTTCATCAACCAACTTAAAAAACCCTTATCCATGTTCAATGACTTGAGGATTTTGTCTGATGTTTTTTGATCAATTTGCTCTGTTTGTGTTAATGATTCCAAAAACTCTTGAGTTTTTTGTGTTAGCTCTTCTCTTGGCTTTTTTTTGATATTCATTGTTGAGCTACTTTACTTATTAAAACTAAACAACATTAATTATATTTACTTTTAAAAATTTGTCAAATTTCTGGATATTGAAAAAATGAGCCGTTTTGGCTCATCGTAGCTTATCTTTTCCTTTATTTTCCCAAGAACGCTTTCAGCTTATCCAGCGCTATGCTTCTCATACTGATCTTGTTCTTCACTTCTCTCGGCATCTCGCCATAGCACATATCGTATCCATCCGGATGAAAGATCGGATCCCATCCGAAATCGCTCGTTATCTTCGGTTCCACTATTTTCCCTTCATTTGTCCCTTCAAAGAAATGGATCTCATCCTTATTTTTCGCGTAGCCGACGATAGTAGTCACGCTTGCCTTGAAATTCTTGTAATGTTTCGCGAGTTCATAGATACCTTCGTTCTTCAGCTCTTTCAAAAATCGCTTGATGAGCGGTCAGGGGAGTTTGCCTCCTAGGCAATCCAGATAGAGTGAGGTATCCTCGATGAGTATCGGACCCTGATGATGCTTCAGCGCTTCTTCCAGCTTGTGTCTGATGATCTTATGTGGGTCGATTTCTTGTAATTCGGGCAAATCGATATCCAATTGTTCGACATTCCCTTCGCCGAGGATGTGTTCGAATTCCTTGAATTTGTTCTTATTGCCTGTGATGAAGTAGATGGTCATGATGATGGTCAGAGAATAAAATCTTATCTGAATTTTTTGATGATGACGAGCGGAAAGGAGGTTTTCCTGAGCTTGATATCGAAATTGTGGTTGTCGCCTTTGCAGGAGATGTCCAGTTTCTGTCAGAAATGTTTTTCGGCTATCTTCTGTAGGGGAATTAAGATTTTGCCGACGAGCTGGTTCTTGTATTTGCTGTAACTCGAGGTTTCCAATTCTTTATTGGTTATCTCGTTGTTTATATTCTCCAGGAGCTTTTCGCAGAGTTCCATTGTGAAATACTGCGAAAAGATTTCTTTGGACGATGCTTTCTTGCCTTGGATATAGATTTTCTTTCCGACCATATCCATTACCAACGCCTTCTTATAATTTTTGAGCAGCGTTTCATGTTTTCCTATGATTTCGTCTCCTTGCATCGTCTGTGCGATGACGATGTCCTTTTGCAGCAGCGGCGAACGTAAGCCATTGATGATATCTTGTTCCACTTTCATCGCTTCGCCTCCCATGCCTTCTTCCCGGCTGATATATTCTATGGCAAAAGGGTATCTGTATGCTGCCTTGAATTCCTCGAGTGTCTTGAGAATGGTGTGTCTGGATTTCTTTTCGGGCGCTATGATCAGGATCGATCCTCCCATCTCCGCTGTTGTGAATGGGCAGATGCCGATATATTCCTCCTGATAGACTTTATGCTTGTCGAAGAGCGCCTCTATGGTGTCTATGATATGATTCTCGTTCTCTATCAATAGCGAGAACGCATATCGGTTGTTGTATGTCTTGATGAAATTCTTGAGTGCGTGCTGGTCGAATGGATTTTTCACCGTCTCTCCGAGATAGGCAAGCATCTTCGTTTTCTCTATGGTGATCATCTTCTGGAATGATTTCTCTATCTCTTGTGCGTCCGGGAAATCGAATCCTTCGTTGGTTTTTTGGATGAGCGATTTGGCGTTCTTGGTCTGGATGCCGGTATGGGAGACGAAATTCTCGAACCTTTTCTTGGTGATATCGAATTCATATTCGATACCGAAATCCAAGATGATAAGGTCGATCTCTGGTATTTCCTTTTCCTGTTTGGTACCGAAGAATTCTGAGACTTTGTATGTCGTCTTTCTGTCGGATGTAGTAGGCATCAAAATCAGCGGCTCTTTCGCTTCTATGATCGATGCTTCGATATTGTACGTATTCTGTCCTTTGATCATGGATGTTCAGCTTCCGTAGATCTCTTTCGCGGTTTTCCTCAATTGCTTATTATCTTCTATATGCTCCAGGATGCCTTCTTTGTGCTGCAATTTCCCGGTCAATAAAAAGAGTCCCACCGTAAGTAATGAGATGGTATTTGCGTAGGTACCGAATCCTGCATCCTTTTCGTATAGGAATCCTATATGCATTCATTTGTGAAAATTCTCTTTTTCCAGAAAAATTTTCACATTCGGCATGATTTTCTCTTCATTCCTTGCTTCAAATGCTTTTTTCTTGAAACGTTTCTCATGCGTGTCGTATGCCTGGATGGGGTCGAAATAGATCTTTTTTTCCGGAATGGGCTTGATCCCTATATAGATCTTGGTTGGTAGCTTCTGCACGAGTCCGAATCCGCCTACCAGATTGGAAATCGGCGGCAATAGCGGGATACTGACGTTGCAGCTGATTACCAACGGATATTCGAAGAAAAAATCCTCATATATTTCTGTGAAACTTTTTTGGAGGTGAATTTCGGATATTTTTGCTTTATCCTGTATTTTTTCACTCATTTATAGCTTTGTAAGTAAAAAATTCTCTTACAGTACTTATTATATATATTTTCACAAAGATTGCAATATATTTCACAAAATTATTTTATATACTGCCGACGTCACTTGTCAAGTAATAGCTATTTTGTTCTTCTTTATTTACTTTTATATTGGAATCTATGCTTCGATGAGTGTGTGAAAAAAAAACCAATAAAATGTTCAATAAAAATATTCAACAAAATATTCTTATTCTTTTATTTTTTTCTTTTTATTACCATGGAAACATCACTTACCTCAGTATCATTTTCCCCTATAGAGACGACAACTTCTCTATCTGATTGAGGGGTCTCTGAATCTCTTTTTGATGCTTTGATTGAACCGGACAAGGCGTCGCTTTCTTCCTTATTCAAGAGCAAGGGTATCTCTGATAAAGATATGGAAGATATATTTGTGTATATCGATCGTATGGGCCGATACTCGCAGGATCCTTTCCGCTCCATCCATGATTTGGATGCTGAAAAGATATTCGGTTTTTACGAGGATGCATATGCAAAGGAAATCCGATCCATTTATGCCGGAGATGATCCTGAAGCGTCTATGTATGCGCTTCAACGAATAGAGGATTACGAAAAGGATATCGCAAAGGATAGGATATCTATCATGAGATCTCCTTCGTTTATTGCAGCCTTGAGATGATTGGATCTGCTAAAAAAAGCGTTCCCTACATGCTAATCTTTTATATTTTTTCACTCAATTATTATGACCGATACGCCAAAAAAATCCCCGACTCCTCCAGAAGGAGCGTCCAAACTACCTTCATACAAAATGCAAACCATAGACCAAATTTTCAAAACCATGTCTTTGCCTCCAACAGCAGCATTGATGAAACAATACGAAGAAAAAGAAATTGTAGAAAGCGATCTCATCAAGCATCGAGTAGTTTATCCTAGTTCGTTGGGACAGATATTTTCTAAGAAAGTTGTCTGTGTGGATTCATGAAAAAAATATGCTATAGCTGTTTTTGATGTCTGCTATGATCCATATAGCAGATGATGAAGAGACTGATGTGCTTATGAAGCAGGTATCCAATTGTTTGATCTGGAGACACAATCAAAAATCTTAACCATTTGACCGTTTGTCTATAGATCAGTAGGAAACAGTCCTTTCTACCATTCGCTTTGTTATCATAAAGCAAAAATCTTAGAGGAAACTGATGATTCTGTTTTGTTCGGCATAGAATCACATGACACACTCAAAATCATCAAATATGATATTGCTACTCAAAAATCATCTACACTTAAAAGTATTGATTTGGATTGAATCAGACAAATCAGACTCAAAATAGAACAATTCGAAAAAGCGTTTGATGATTTGGATACTCGTGCAATCTGCGATTTTATTAGCGAACCATATCTTTTCACTACAACCGCAAAGATGAGTGATGATTATGTTCTTGCTATGCTTCAAGATCCATATGGAGATACGTGAAAAAGATTTGCAAAAACCAAATTAATCGTCAAAGGAAAATGAATCATAGATTTAGCTTGTCATCCTAAGGAATTTAGATGATCAGCTGTTACGCAATGATTTGACTTGGAAGATGTCAGCCTTTCGGTCTCTGGAGACAAACTCATACTACAATACACTATCAAGGAAACCCAATCAATCATCCATAGTATGTGATCTACCAAAGAAACGCTTGGAAAAAAATCCCATAAAATCGAAATCGATACCAAAACATTCGATTTGCCAAAAAGCCCTTATACAGGAAAGAAGTAATATTTTATCCTTTTACCGATACTGTTATGGAAGACATACCTCAATCATCTGAAATTCAACCAAAATCTCGTGATTTGACAACATGACCACTATTTGACGCACTTACCTTGTCATCGATACAGGAAGCTTTATCGCAGCTCTGAATCAAAAAAATTCTTGTAGCAGATGATAGCCCTGTTCATCTTGTTATGGCAACTACATATCTCCGTACATTGCCGATAAAGGTAAGCTACTGCTCGAGCGCTCAAGAAGCTATCGACCTGATTCATTCCTCGTATGCTGATGAAAAATATGACCTTATTTTGACCGATATGAACATGGAAGATGCTGATTCGTGAACAAAAGTCTCTGTCGAATGATTTTCTCATCAAGCATCTTCATTTGTTGTCACTTGAAGAAACTATGACGATGTTTCTGGATGACATGGCCCTAGTACTGCGATCTTGTGAATATGAGCATGACCTGTTTCTGTTCCATGAAAAAAAGATGATCCTTTGGTACGGGAAAGTATTTTGGATGCTGTAGCAAAGCATCTTGCATGACCATGATTAGCTTTGCATCAATCCCTCCAGAGATATTACTCACATATCAGAAAACCTATTGATGGTCTTGATACCATTATTGGTCCATGATTATAATACATCGATTGGGTATTTGATATATCAAGAGATATTGAGCAATAATTACGTATATTTTTTATATCTTGATTTGTCATTTTGAATTTTCGAACAGTTCTTTCTTGAACGATTCGAGATATCCGCTGTTGATCGCTATCTCGCATTCGACTTCCTTGTCGTATTTCTCATTCACTATCTTCGCCGTATATTTGTTCACGATATTCCTGACGATAGGGACGAGATCAAAGTCGTAGCTGAATTTCACGGTTTTTAGGATTTCCGTTTCCACTATTTTGCTATGTTCGATTACTTGTTTTGCACAATCGCCGTATGCTTGGATGAGTCCTCCGACTCAGAGTAGGGTTCCTCCGAAATATCTCGTGACTACAACGAGAATATTATATAATTCATGGCCTTGTATTTGGGCTAAGATTGGTTTGCCTGCTGTGTTTGTCGGTTCGCCTTCGTCGCTCTGTTTCAGATATTCCGGCGTAATCTCCAGATTTCCGAAGAGATCGTAATTCACTTGCGCACCATAGCGATAGGCGTAGCAATTGTGGGTTGCGTCGCGATATTTTGTCTGCAGCTCTTTTAGATATTTCTCTGCCTCTTCCTTGTTTTCTACATGAAAAACATTTCCGATGAATCTCGATCATTTGATCTTCGGAATCTCGTATTCGTGATGGTCTTGGATGGTTTTGTAAAAAAGTTTGGTCACAGCAATATTGAACGATAAAATGATTTGGCTTGGATTCCGGCTGCAATATTTGACCCTTTGACTTTGCAAAGGACAAGCGCCGGAATGACGTTGTGTACGGTCTATCTCTCTATAACTTTATTACTGACAAAATCTATCAGAACTGATGGCTTACCTCATCCTGTCCCTCCGTCGATGATATAATCGACTTTGTCTGCTATTTCTTGCGGAATATTTTTGATGTCTATCACTACAGGTTCTCCTGCTATGTTGCAGGAAGTCGTAATGAACGGTTTGCTTAGTTTTTTCACGAATTCTTGTATAGGATGTTTGAGTATTCTCACTCATGGTTGGGTATAATCGAAGATGTAGGTGATTCCGTGATAGGTGTTCAGATATTCTTTCAATTTTTCGATATCCTTTTCTGGATAATGTTCATGTATTCGATCGAAATCCGGTGCAATGATCGAGAACATCTTTTTCTCGTCTCTTTTTTTGATGGAAAAAATCTTCGCTATATTTTCAGGCGTATAGATCGCTCAGATACCATAAATAGTGTCGGTCGGATAGATAAATATCTTACCTGCTTCCGCTTCCTGCACGTAAAAATCCTTTTGCTGGAGAAAATCTTCGAGAGCTATCGTTTTCATCGGTATCTGCATATACTAAATATTTTTAGAGGTCAGTTTCTACGCGTACTTTAAATTCTGAGGTGATGAAGATGGTGAATAATCCGTGGAGGAGTATCCGTACGGGCGTTAGACTGACAAATTTGAACATATATGGATTGTTTGCTACTGCTTGTGAGATGCTTGATATCGCTGTGATATTGATTCCATCCATTCATAATACTACAATCTGCAATGTTAGCACCATGCTGAGTATCGTTAGCGGTACAAAAATCAATTGCAGCATTTTCTTGATTGCTTCATCGCCAGGGAGTGCTATCTTGATCTTCGATGTTCTATATATGATAACGAGAAGGATGATGTAGATGATCAGTATGATAGTCATACTTCCGTTACTTAGAAAGTTTGCAAATTTTAGATTGTTGAATCATAGTGTTGAAAGCTCTGGCGTCTCTTTCATGGTTTTTGTCCGTAGATCTATGGATTGTGACGCGGCTAAACAAATACTACTCAAAATATAGTTCCCTAAGATAATCCTGATCATTTTGTCTATCCCGATCGTGAATGAAAAAATCGCCAATATTCCGACGATGACGATTATGCCATATGTGATGAGATTCTCAGTCATAACTATGTTGTAAGTTAAAAGGTCGCAGGTTAAAAGGTTAACTTTCAAAACTTTCCAAACATTTTAACCTTCAAAACATATTTAGTTTTTTGTTGAAAAAGTTCTTGTGATGAATACACTCTAGTACTAGATTTTTATATGTATCCAAATTGATGAGATTTTCAACCAGAAGATGATTTACCATCCGAGAGATACTTGTTATCGTAGTAGTTATTTCCGTCGGTCTCTTATCTGTAGTTGTCGTTCTCACCAATGGGATGAATTATGTTCAAAAAACCAGACAGAAAGTCATAGCATTGAATCTTGCCAGAGAAGGGATGGAAGCTGTTTATCAGATCAGAGATACTAATCGGACGAGATGGGCATGAGTCAAAGATGCGTGCCGACTCAAGCGTGATCCGCTTGTGGATGAATGAAATACAAGATGTGTAGATGATCGTCGGATTTCTACTGGCTCGTATGTGCTTGAACGCATAGTTACATGATCGCAAGCATATTTTGCACTGACGGGTCCGTGGACAGGTTTGGATATCAGCGATGGCATAGATAGTGGTGATACTAAGTTTTTGCTTTGCCAAACCAATGGACTTCGATCTGCTTGTACATCAGCTTCGTGAGACACGAGTGAAGGAAAATATTTTAGGGAAATAGAAGGATTGTGATTGTATCTCAAAGACGAACAAATCACGTGATGAATCGCTATCGCTTGTACGTGAATGTCATGACCTGATATGCGTTGTTGAAGCGCTAGGGCCAAAGAATTTCGTTTTTGCAGTAAGGTTTTGTATGTGTGAGATGGAACCTGAGAAGTCAAATTATGCTGAGTGATTACCAATTTCAAA
Organism: uncultured Candidatus Peribacteria bacterium; assembly: GCA_964547365.1. GTDB lineage: Bacteria > Patescibacteriota > Gracilibacteria > Absconditabacterales > Absconditicoccaceae > CAJBLF01. The sequence continues at coordinate 17,206 of CAZJMP010000011.1, forward strand.
GCAAAATAATCACAGTTTAAAGTAATGTTACTTTATCAATACATCAAATATTTAATATTATGTTTTAGTAGATGGATATTAAGATCTTAGAGAGATTTTTTGACTATGAATCCTTGAAGCATGATCCTCAAGAGCTTTTGGATAAGATTATCCATAGAGCGAAAAAATATCTTCCTGAAAGTCAGATTCCGCTTATCCAAAAAGCATATGATTATGCTGCAGAAAAACATGCATGACAGACAAGGCTTTCCGGAGAACCATATATCATCCATCCTTTGAGAGCTACGAAGTTCTTGATGGACATGAAGCCCGATCTTGAAACTATTCAGACGTGTTTGCTTCATGATGTGATCGAAGACTGCAATGTCACGCAAAAGGAGATAGAGGAAAACTTCGGCGATGAAGTCGCTCAACTCTGCGAAGGAATGGTCAAAGTCTCCAAGATCAAATATAAAGGAGAAGATAGACATCTAGAGACGCTCAAGAAGACGTTTTTGGCGATGGCCCGCGATCTTAGGGTAATTTTTGTTAAGCTTGCCGATCGTATCCATAATATCCAGACGCTTCATTATCATCCGAATCCTTCAAAAAGAGCGAAAATAGCGCAAGAGACTATGAAAATCTATGTGCCTATTGCCAAAAGGCTTGGACTTTATCATTACCAATTATACCTTGAGAACTGATCATTCAAGGTTTTGGAGGAGGAGGCATTCAATGATATTTTCGATTATCTAAAAAAATATTTCGGTGAATGAGAAAAATATACCGAAAGAGGCATCAAGATCTTGACGAATCTTCTCCATAAAGAATGAATAGAGGATTTCGAGGTAAAATGAAGGATCAAAAGCCCTTATAGAGTGTTTGAGAAACTCCAAAAGAGATATAAGACGACAGAGATCAGCAATGTTATGGATTTGCTTGCTTACAGGGTGATCACCAATACAGTGAGCGATTGCTATATGGTGCTTGGAATTATCCACAAATATTATACGCCGTTGATTAAGAAGATCAAAGATTATATCGCCGTCCCTAAATTCAATGGATATCAGAGTATCCACACGACGGTACTCGGAATGTTCCGTTTCCCTACAGAAATACAAATCAGGACTCATGAGATGGATGATATCGCGGAATTCTGAGTTGCTGCGCATTTTGCCTACATGGAACACAATGCTCCCGTAAAGGTTTCTGAACAGCAAAGTGGATGGATCAAAAAATTACAGGATATAGTAAATAATTACAAATCGCTTGATGATAAGGAACAATTCAAGAAAGAATTGAATATAGAGATATTGGAAAAACGTATTTTTTTGTATACTCCTCAAGGGGATGTAATTGAATTGCCTGTCGGAAGCACGGTTTTGGATTTTGCTTTTGCTGTGCATAGCGATATCTGATTGTCGTTCAAAAACGCTATCGTCAATGGAGAAATCAAACCTATCAGTTATGTCCCTCAGACGTGAGATGTCATCAAGATCAATACTTTTAAGAATAAATATGCTGCCAATAAACATCGGTTGGAATTTCTTCATACGTCTGGAGCGAAGAACAATCTTATAAAATTCCTTAGGAGTGAACAGAAGGATCAACTGCTTGCTCAAGCGATCATAGAACTCAATAAACATCTCAAGCTTTTTTCTTTGCCTTTGTTTCATTCTACGTGAGATCAGATCAGCAAAAAATATTCTAAGGATGAAATTGAAAAAAAATTAATAGCCATTCTTGATAAGAAAGAAACTTATTCTCAGCTCATAAAATCCGTCTATCCCAAAGAGATCGCTGCACAAAAAGAACAGCCATACGCCGGTCCGAAGCCTGTCGAACATGATTTGAAAAATCTCAAGGAAAATCTTGCGGTCGTGGTAGATGGAGATATGTTGATCAATTATTATTTTTGCCATGAGTGCAAACCTAAGCCATGAGAGAAAATCATTGCTAAGACATGAAGGGATGGTATTAGGATCCATACTGTGGATTGCAGAGGGATCAAGACCATGTCTTTTGATAAACTTTTGGAGGCACATCGAGCGTGACAATCTGATACGATATATAAGATTCGGATAGAGCTAAAAGTATCGAGCAAACAATGAAATATCATAGGTATGATGAAGATTTTCAACGATCTCCATATTCCTGTGCTCAACGTAACTATGAAAAATCTCCAGGAAAATATGAGTCTTTTTGCTTTTGAAACTGAATTCGCTAATCCCGGCAAGATAGCATTCCTTTTGAATAGCTTGAAAAAATTCGATGATTCCCTAAAAGTGGTCAAGAAGAAAATATCATAATGGAAAATGAAGAATGGAAAATGGAGAATGGAAAATGATCTTGTATATATTATATATTCTCAATTTTTAATTTTTAATCGGTAAAATCATGGATACTGGTGTAGGTGTCGTTCTCGATAAATCCACTCGGAGCTTATCTTCTTTGTTTGAAACAAGCGGAGTCGCCTTGCGGATAAATATTATAGTGATTCTCTTCATCTTTTTGCGGGTGGTCGCTATTATCCGGACTACCAAAGACATAATCTATAGAACCAATAGTTCTAGTCTCCAGATCATCAGTATTGTTTTGGTTACATTATTGACGCCGATTGTAGGTTTGCCTCTCTATCTTTTGATCAGACCAATCTCTTACAAAAAAGATAGAATCCCTCGGAGAGAGGCTTGTGCTTCTAATCTCGTTCAATGCTACAATTGTAATACCTTGAATCCAAAAGAATATGTCTGTTGTATCGCTTGTGGCGAAAGGCTTAAGGTAAAATGCAAGGAATGCGGAAATAGCTATTCTCATTCGTTTGCATACTGCAATATCTGCGGCGCACCCAATATAGACTAAAAAAAATAATTGATAATTAATAATTAATAATGAATAATGAATAATGTCGGTTTTGCTTTATATCATCTATTGTAATAGACAATAGTTCGTTATCAAACAAGTCATACATTGTTTATCATTAATCATTCATCATTCATCAAATAAATTTATGTTCTTAGTCTTTACGCTTGTTCTTTTAATTGTCGCGATAGGAATATTGGTCAGTGTGTATTCTGTTTTTTTTCCTTTTATGCAGAATCTGGGAACTGTGCAACAATATCATATGGCGTATTATGGAGCGGTTTCCGCTGTAGAAAGAGCTGAATTGAGTTTGAGATACAGATCGCCGGGATTTGTCTGATCATGAGGATTCTTGTGAACAACCTGATATGGTCCGTTGAGCGATTACACTCCTGAACTTTCATCATGAACCTACCAGTGATTTATCCGGAATATCGATTCCAGGACTTCTACGATACCGTCACCTGGTATGGGAAATACTGATCCTATGCTTTCTGATCCTGCTGATCATAGTGATGATTACAATCAACTTTGATATACGTATTTGGAAACGTTCTTGCTATGATATGATGCTACTACGGGCGCTCAATCATATTATACGTGATGAACGACCTATTCTTTCTTATCATCCGCTCCTATTACCGGTATCATAAGATTCCCTCCAAAGATCCAATCTAGATTCTGATGAGTGCCTGCTGCTGATCTTTGTTCCAATGCTTTGGGCGCTGATTGCGATCCAGATGGTGATGGAGTTTATGATGATATCGTCGTTTCGCGATCCATGGAATGATTGTACAATGGCGAAAGCTTCAAGATTTTTCCTACGATAAATGTCTTCTACTACAGCGGCATGCAAGTGGATGAATACCATGATAATGCTATCAGGGAATCGATCATCAACGAGTGAGGAGAAATCAATATCGGCACAAACGCTTATGCATTCACTCCTATCGATCATGGTTCTGCTATCCTTTTTCACAATGTCATCTCTTCTGAAGCAGATGCTATCAAACTTAATTACTTTTCTACCATACTTTCCAATACTTCATCATATACCTGACTTCGCCTTTCGTTTGGGGCTACTAATCTCTTCCGTACTATGACGGGTGTAATCTATCCTTATCTTGAATATCAATTCACTTTCCCTCAACCTATAGCTGATAGGTTTTATACGATTGAATGACATGGTCGTGTAGGTGAATATGACGTACAAATCATATTAAAAAAACCGACCGTTCAATGAACAATCGGCTGAGATTTTACGGTTATCTTCTAATTTTTATACATCAGGTCCGTTGCCTGCATCGGGATTCGGATTGTATGGACTAGGGCAGTCGCCGTCCATATTCGCTTGTGCGTTGCATCGTGTTCCGTCGACTCTTTTGCACATCGGTGTAGGCGTACCTACTCAGGAAAGTTCTCCTCAAGAAATAGCGCAGTATACTTCTGCGTCGTTTTCGTATCCAGTGATTTTTACACCACCGACTGGGCAATCGTTGTTCATCAATGCTCGTTCTTCGCATTGCCTGTTGTCTTCGAAGAGACAGACTCCGTACTGTCCTTTTTTGTTTTCTCTCATCTCGAGAGTTCCGCCGTTATCGAGGCAGTAGACGGATGCGGGATTCGCCATGCCTGCTTGCTCTTGGGATCATGTAGTATCGATGGATCCGAAATCCAATCGATCCGACTTCTGTTTGATCCCTCGTATGCATCCTCATAGGATTGCTACCAACAGAAGTGTCCAAAGAAATTTTTTCATGATGTATGATAAACGATAAAAATTACTTCTCGAATTTTTTCGGAAAAATCCATCTTAGAAAATGGAGAAAGTTCAAGAAATTCAATAACACTAATTTGTTTGTTCCTTCTACAAATCCGAGAAGGCCCAAAAATCCTAAGAATCCGAGAAATCCCAATCGATATGACCAGTGATGTTTTTTCATGATAAAAAGATAAAAAGATAAAATGATGTTGTTTATATTTTAGCGAAGATGATCATATAATTCTTTCCGTATTTTTTCGCACATTTTGGACAATATGTGTAGTGGATATAATATTCATCATTCTTCGGTATTTTCTTCCCTTGTTTTACTAGATACTTGTTCATATCTTTGATAAATTTCGGTACTGTATTATATGGTCCGGCATAGGTTTTGCTGATGAAATTTCCTGAGATGGTCACGTTCTTCGCTTTGGGTACGCGTCCTGTCACTGAGAGATAGATCTCTGATCTGAATGCACTTGGATCACGGAAGAGCAACAAAACGTTCAATGGATCTTTTTCTGCTTTGTGCGCATCCTTCATCATCTTGCACATCTTCGTTGTCTTCCATCCTATCATGGGCGGAAACGGTATATGGAAAAATGTCGGCATGGATTCCATGATAAACGGTTTTTTCATCCGTTTGTGGGTTTTCCCTTCCCGTCTCTTCGGGTCGAATTTGGGACAGCAGGTGTCTTTTGGTATGATGCTATGATTAGATGATAAAACTGGATTCTTTTTTGAGCTAGTCGCAGTGAAGCGAAGCGGAACGCGGGCGGGGTTGAACCAATCTTTGGATGGAGTAGAGATACCGTCCCGGCTTGCCGGGATGTCTCATAACGTTCGCTGCTAGTCCGAAGTACCGACCTCCATTAAAAATTTGATATTGAGGTATGTAGGATAGCAGCTGTTAGATGACCGAGGTAATCCGAGGGGATGTATCCCCAATTTGGATTGACTCAACCGCTTAATCGCAGGAGCCCCTAAATTAAAATAAATTAATAATTTTTAATTATTACTCGATCGTTATTTTCATTAAATCATAATGTACTATATCATGTTGTTTTATTCATTGTATATGTTCATTGTATATGTTCATATATAGTGTTTAAATAATTCATCAGCTTCGGTTTCTGATACTTTAAGAATTTTTTGAAAATACCCAGTGGCAATTGCTTCATCGTCGAAATAGTCGATGAAAAAATGCGTTAGTCATTTAGAATATTGTTTGATTAAACTATCATTGATTGCGATCATCTCATCCTTGGTTATGTTCTTTTGGATTATGACGTATATTCTTCTAGTTGTTCCATGAATCTCATTTGGAATAACCTTATGTTGTGCTAATGTTATGGGAGATATATTCTCTATTCTAGGTGAATCATTGAGAGCTATTCATATAAAAATCAATATAAATGCTGTGACAAAAAACACTATTCAAGGAATTTTCCCTAATTTCTTGCTTATTTTTTCTTGAATAAACGGTAATATTATAATTCAAGATATTATTATAATTATTCCAGTAACTCGATTTCATAAACATAATATTCATATGAATATTATTAGTCATCATAGATATTTACGTAATTTTTTATTGATTTCTTCTCTTGATAATCATTTGTCTCCAGCCGTTTTTTCTTCTTTTTCTTTATTTCATTCTTTTTCTAACCATTCGCCACAAAATCTACATTTTTTTGCTTGATCTTGAATTTCTTCTCAACAATACGGACATTTTTTCATTTGTAATATTTGTGAGGGAATAAAACGGCTTAAATTATATTTATTAGATTGGCTGTTTCTATTTGTTTTTTTAAAAAATTTAAATTAAAATAAAAGGGCTCCTCTAATTATTTTCTATCCAAATGGGGATATATCATCTAACGTTT
>CAZJMP010000012.1:0-22983 GCA_964547365.1 uncultured Candidatus Peribacteria bacterium
AGCATGCCGATTTTCCAATTGGACAATTACGAATTACAAATTACGAATTATATCGAAGCGTTAAAAAAAGAAATAGACTATTATGCAGAAAAAATTACTGACAAAGAAATAAAAACACTCTATATCTGATGAGGAACTCCGAGCAAGATCGGCGTCGATAGGATCATCGATATCATCGAATATCTCAAAGAGAAGTTTAATTTTGAAAATATCGCGGAACTGAGTATAGAATTAAATCCGAATCCGATGGATGAGGTGTTGAATTTTGTGGATACCATCAACAAGAAGTATAAGGATTTCCCGAGAGTGAGATTCAGTTTCGGTATCCAGAGCCTCGACGATGAAGTACTGCAACGGACGTGAAGAGCGTACAATTTTACGCAGATCGCTGAGTTTTTGAGACAGCTCGTGAAACACAAAAAAGAGAATACGGTCTTCAATTTCGACTTCATCGCCTTCGGCAAATTCCAAGTAAGTAAACTTGGAAACAAACAACTCCGACATGAATTCAAACGCAATTTTCTCAGAGACTTCTTGAATAGTGGTTATGCTGATAGTATTTCCTTATATACTCTAGAAAACATTAAAGATAAACCCTGCCCGAAACAATATTTCGGTACCGACGAAGAAATCATGGAAGAATTCCAAATTTTGAAAGCATATATCGAAGATGCCGGCTACCAGAGATACGAGATCTCCAATTTCGCTCACGCTGGCAAAGCGTCTATCCACAATATGGCCTATCGGCATAGGGAGCCTTACCTCGGATTTGGTCTCTCTGCGGCATCATTACTGAACGACAAGAGATGGACGAATACCTGAGATATCAAGAAATATCTGGAAGGAGAACGAGTCGATGAAAAGGAAGTCCAAGTATTGAACGAGTCAGATATATTAATAGAAGATTTTTTCCTCAGACTGAGAACAAGGGACGGAATTTCAGATATTTCGAAATATACTCCTGTGCTCGTATCGAACTACGAATCTTTGATTTCCACGTATCAGAAAGAAGGTCTGGTCAGATTCCAGGATGGCAAATTGCAGCTGACCGATGAAGGCATGAACGTCTACAATTCGATCATCACGGACCTCCTGCAGAAAATATAAAACTTGACTTTTCTTGGTAAATAAATATAAGATAAAAACTAAAAAAACATCACCATGAATGGAATTAAATTAATCGGTTGGTCATTGTTTTGCACAGTAATGGGTATATTTATAGGTGAGCGTGATACCACACCCAAAAAAGATTGTTGCTTAGCATTACAAAATGACATTACCATGTTACAGGAGACCAAAGATCTTCTGATTAATGCCTACGTTCCGGACTCACTCAGAGGCACTATCCATCAGACAGAAGCCTACATCAAAACCTGTGCTCCCTGTATGTACATCGATAGCCTGTTGCAGGCTAAAGAACAGGAGCTCAAAGAAGCGCAAGATTAAATTTGGGGGCATGCCCCCTTTTTTCGTTCAGCCAAATACCCTTGCAAACCGCGCCCAAAAGACTACCCTCAGTATAGGATAATAAGATTATCCTATTTTTTATTTACTCCAAAAAAAACATGAAATTAGACGGTAAAAGCATCCAAGCAGCGATTATGGCGCTTGTAGATGATTACAAATTTGATCCCTTCCAAGTTTTGGAAATCGTAAAGGCTGGTATCAAGTCTGGATTTAAGAAGGATTTTCCTCAATACAAAAAGTCAGAAATCCTTGTCAATATCGAGAACGATGGAACCGTTACTATATATAGAGAGCTTGAAGTAGTCGAGGAAGTGGAAGACGACGAAATACAGATTACTCTCGCTAATGCCAAAAAAATCAGAAAGGACGTAACCATGGGAGAAAAACTTCTTATCGACGTTACTCCTGAAAGCTTGGAACTTTCTAGAATCGCTGCTCAATCAGCTGCGCAGACCATCAAACAGAGTTTGAAAGGTATAGAAAGAGAAAGATTCTTCGAAAAATTCCAAAACAAGCAGGGAGAGCTTTTGAAAGCCAGAGTCATCAGAGTCCATGCAGATAGTGTTATCCTCGATATCGAAGGAACAGCGGTCGTATTGCAACCAGATGGTCAAATTCCAAATAGAATGTATGAGCCAGGTGAAGAAATCTTTGTCTTACTGAAACAGATTTCCAAAGGACAAGGTGGAATCATCTTGGAAATCACGCAATCTACTACGGAATACATCGAAGCTATTTTGAGAAAAATCGTACCAGAACTCGAAGAAGGAATCGTCGGAATCGAAAAAATCGTAAGAATCCCAGGAAAAAGGACAAAGATCATCGTCTACTCCAACGAAGAAAAAGTCGATCCAGTCGGAGTTATGGTCGGAAGCAAGGGAGATAGAATCAATACCGTTCTTTCATTGCTTGACGGAGAGAAAATAGACTTTATCGAAGATACCGAAGATCCAATCCAACTCATCAAGAATTGTTTGAAGCCAGCGCAGATCAACAGCGTAGACCTCGAAGACAACAAAGCTATCGTCATGATGGATGAAAGCCAAAAAGCGCTCGCTATCGGTAAGGGAGCGTCTAATGTAAAATTAGCTACACAATTGACCGGATATCAGATAGAGATCAGATAATCAAAAATAGTTTCTTAAAAGCCTGTTTCGACGGGCTTTTTTTCTATAAAAAAACGGATAATAGCAATAACTATTATCCATTATTTGTCATGACCGAAAATTTATACAATAATTTCTTGCTTCGATTCCAGGTTTAATACCCTTGCACGTCCCTTGGAAATTTCCCTTGGAGGGAAACCAAACGAACATGGAGAAGTTTGAACAATCTCGAGATGACTTACCACCACAACCACTTCCTTTTCGCAGGATTGAATGAATTCATGGAGCCAATGCTGATTGTATACAGAAACCTCTTTCTGTTCCTGTTCTTTCAATCGTCTTGCTTCCTTGTTAGCATCACTTCCCGACCAAAGCTCATAGTGTTTCCTGAAATATACATCAATGTCGTTTTTGAACCAAACATCTTCCATCTCTTTTGCTGTCTGAATTGCACGGTTCGCCATAGAGGTAAGGAACACCACATCCTTATCCCTTATCTCAGGTATCAACTTAAAAGCTAATCGACGGACTGAAGCTTTACCTTCATCAGAAAGATTGAAGGGTTCAGTCACGATGTACTCACCATGACGAATAAAAATCACTTTTGTTGTTTTCATATATTTGATGTTTGTTTTTTTGTAATACTATATTAATTACTAAAAAAGTCAATCATATTTATCAAAGCATTCTATTACCCGTAGATATTTTTTTATTTGCAAAATTTTCACTCTCGAGTATACTTAGGTATATGTATTTTACTCTACCCTGCATATTCATGGGAAAAACAAATGAACAGATATATAATAGGATTTTACATCCGGATCTCTCCAAAAAAGGTGATCTCGATAAATTTTGCGAGAATATGAAGGAGTATATCAAAGATACCTTATCATGGCAATGGGAAGAAAAACAACGGGAAGAAGATAAAAAAAATACTTTTTTGGATTCTATGTCAGAGAAGACCAAAATCATAGAAAATCTCAAAGAGAAAAAACTTTCTCCTCTTGATACGAAATTTCTTACCCTCATGGAAAGATATTATTTGGTGATAGCCAATAGACCGACCTTGAAGACCAAAGACCATCCTGAGCAGTATGCATCATATTTATCTATAGTAAGAGACGATATAGCAAAATTCTATTTTGAATGCGCTATAAAAGACAATTACGATATAGCACATAATCCTATTCAAGAAATAGCATGATTACCGGAGATACTCTCTATTTGTCATTTTATTGAGCAGGAATACAAAAATAAACAGTGAGAAATCAATCGGAAAGCATACAGATATGCGTATTTCAGAAAAGAATCAACAAAGCTTTCGCGTATGCTTGATGATATCCTCAACAAACATCCTAATCAACAAATTTTTTCGGTCAATATACCGCTTTTGTTCTCGATTTTTGACCTTAACAACGATGATAGCGCTGAAATACTCTTGGATATACTCACCTATAACTTACACTATTCGGAAAAAAAAGCTACCATGCTTATAGAAAACTATACAAAATAATCAGCCTGCTATCTATCAAAGAACTTATCGATATCGCTTTTTGGTGTCTTGATAAAAAACGGCCTACCATGCTGACAAACGAAAAGCCCTTGAATCACTTGCAATCCTTCTTTCACGAGATTCGCCATTTCCGGCAACGAGAGCCTATCCCCTGCTTTGATAGAAACCTTGCAGGCATGCGTAGCGAAAATCTTATCTAAAATATAATCAAAGGTTATTGTTTCCAGATATAAGATATGATTGAATATTTTTTCCATATCGATCTTGTAGACCGAAAACACTTGAGGGACAGAATAGATAGCCACTTTATTTTCCCCTATCCTAGAGGCATCGAATCCCAAAACATTTATCTGATCCAATTTTTCGTCAAGATCGGGCGTGTTCGTGATCTCGATGATGATCGGTTGGAGCAGGATTTCCGAAGAAGAAGATTCCGTATCCTTGATTCATTTTTTGATCTTTTCAAAAAGAATCCTTTCCGCTAATGCGTGCTGATCGATATAGAACAATGAATCTGTCGATTCTACAAGGATATATGAATTCCGCAATTGCCCTATCACTTTATAATCACCAATTTCTTTATCCCGCAATTGTTCTTGTTGCTCCGCAGTCGTGAATGCTGCCGTTTGCGTAACCATAGGCTGCGATACATTTGCAAAATCATTCACTCCAAACATGCTATTCTGCTCTACTACCGGCGTAGGCGATGAAGAGACTTCAAGTCTGGAGAATTGTTGACTGATAGTGGATACTCTCTGCTCTCCGAGCGCCTTCTGTACATTGGAATAGATCACATCATAGACCTTTCTGGAATCTGCGAATTTCACTTCAAGCTTTCTTGGATGAACATTTACGTCCACGAAACTCGGTTTCGCATCAATCATCAGGATTGCCAACGGATATTCATTCGGAGCTATCTGCCTATAATAAGCGTCCATCAACGCTTTCTTGATCACTTTGTCCTGGACCGGCCTTTTGTTGACGTAAATCTTGATATTCTCTGCAGATCAGAAAAGCAGCTGCGAATTTCATACTACGCCATACAGCGATAATTCATCTATCGTATGCTGCAATTCCTTGACATGGTGAGATCGGTCTTTTTTGTAGATATCCTGTAATCTTTCCATCAAAGAATCTCTCGGCTGTAGATCGAATACTATTTTATCGTTTTTTTTGAATATAAACGTCTTATCAGGGTGCATCAATGCAATATCTACGACATAGTTGTAGCAATAGAAAAATTCCGTCTGCGAAGATTTGAGGAATTTGAATCTAGCGGGCACATTATAGAACAAGTCTTGTATCGTCACTATGGTTCCATGAGCAAACCCTACCGGCTGATGCTTGATGATAGGATCCATTCACAGTTTCGTTATTTTTGTCCCTATTTCGCTATATGCTGTCTTGGAAATCACCGTCGTCTTGCTGACTTCTGCGATACTCGCCAATGCCTCTCCACGGAATCCATAACTACTCAGATTGAAGAGATCTTGTTCGCCATATATTTTTGATGTTGCATATCTTTCAAATAACAATTCCATATCTGACAATTCTATTCCCGATCCGTTATCTTCGACACTGATCAATGATTTTCAGCCGTCATGAATATCTATAGTGATCTGTGTAGCTCACGCATCCAAGCTATTTTCCACCAATTCTTTGAGTATCGAAGCAGGTCTTTCTACAATCTCCCCTGCCTTGAGCCTATTGATGAGATATTCTGGTAATTTACGAATAGCCATACCAAATATAATTTTAAATTTTAAATGATAGAACCACTAGAGTGGACTATCGTAATTTTATTATAATTTATGTTAAGACAAATCTTTCATTCAACATTAAGCATTCAACACTAAGCATTATTTTTATGTATTGTATACTGGTTTTTAGTATTTTGGCTTGAATTTTCAACCACATTACTCATAAATTGCGATAATCTACGATAGTTCATATAAAGACATTTCTACCATTATCAATTATTAATTGTTCATTAGTTTATGGAATATATACAGGCTATACTCAGAAAATATCCCAATCGCATCAAATACGGGCTTGTAATCCTAGATATTTTTGCGATGATTCTAGCTATTAGGACGTATGTGAACTACGTATCCATCGAGACTGCTATCGAAGATGCAAGTTTACAGCAACAGATCAAAAGTGATGAATTGGCATTCACGCAAAATTTTCTCATACCGTATGAAAAATCAGCATATGCTAGTTATTTCCTTCAGCATGAAAACAATATGCTGCTCCGCGATGAATATATCGTCAAATTCGAAGAAATGTATCAAAAGCAGGAAGTGAATACGTGAACGACCGTTGATCCTTATATGCAAGAGAATATCAATGAGGCAAATAGTCCGCAGGAATCTTGGAGAAAATTCATCCTCGAAAAATTCAATGGCTAAGAGAATTTGAGTTGCATTACTGGTTAGGATGCGTAAACTATAGCCATTAGGAATACTTTCCTTTTATCATATAAAAACACAATCATGAAAAAAATCATCACCTTCCTCACTATCACATGACTTTCCTTGATTATCATCGCATGATGCTCCGACAAGAATAGGATACAAGCTGGGGATCTTGTTTCCATAACCTATACTGCCACTTTCTCAGATTGAGAGATCTTTGATCAAAATACCCAGAAGACACCCCTTATGTTCACGGTCGGCTCCCATCAAGTCATACAATGACTGGATGATGCTGTCATAGGCATGAAAGTGGGAAAGAAAAAAACCGTAACGATATCTCCTGAAGACTGATATGGTCCCCTATACAATGCTACTCTTGTACAAAAAGTGGGCAAGCTTATCTTTGATAAGTTAGGGATCGCACCAAAAGTAGGAAGTACGCAAAAATTGGATCAGCTTGAGTGAGTCATCAAGGGAATAGAGACAGACGGAAGTGGTAACGAGTTCATCCTCTTCGATATAAACCCTAGACAGACATGGGATACCTTGACATACAAGATCACTGTCCTCGCAAAAGAACAACCGATTGAAAAATAGTTTTACCTGATTATCAGGGATATGCAATTATTCAAAAGAGTCTTATTATCACTTTTTCCTGATGAGATAGTTGCACAGACCATCAACCCTGCAAGCATGTTTATCTCGTTCATTTCGACGAAAGAGTTTTTTTCCGTCATCAATAGGAAAATCGTGGAAAATTATAAGCTCAACCTCTTTGATGTGACGCTTGACCCTTTCGAATTCAAAATCTGATTCGGAAACAAGCAAGATATCAAGCCAAAAGATATAGATACCTATTATAGCTATTGTGCAACCGCAAACCTTAATGGATATAGATTTTTTTCGCCAGCGAACATAGGAAATAATCTTGCGTTGGTCGTAGGATTATATGTAAAAGACATCTTTAGATCTTATCCGCCAGAATATTATCTCAATTTTTTGTATACGATATTTTTGCTCAATTTCGTATTCCTCTCTAGGATAAAGGTATTTCCTTACAAAGACAGAGAGAAAAATTACAATCGGTTTGTAGAGATCATGTTTTCGTTCTATGAGTTCGTCTTTCAGCAGACTGGGAAAAAGATAGATCCCGCCATCATCAAATCTCTCAAAAAGGAATTACTCAATCAGATAGAATTGTTTTTTTTGTTGTTCGCTGTCTACAAAAATTTCAACACCCTATTTACGAATCCGCATATCAGCGACAAAGATATCTATTCATGGCTTTTCTACGATGAACTCAAAGGAGATGCCAAGACCATCTATGCAGAATTCATCGCCAATCACAAAGAATACACTAGCAAAAATACTTTTTCTGCAGTAGAGACCAAAATCATGCAATCGGTATTGCCTGCAGATATCTTGCTCAGATATCTTTTCCTCGATTCAGATATGTTTCTGATCACCAATACCGTAATTACGAAAGTATTCGATAAGAAAATCCTCGATACCTTTATCACGAGCTTCCGTACTGATGAAAGTCAGCTCGAGAATTTTTTGCTCTACATCACCGACTACAGGAATTTCAAAAAGAACTTCTTCTGAGGAGTACAAAAATACATTGTCACCACCTTTAGGGATCATGACAAAAAAACACCGATCAAGGAAGATCTCGATGATCTCATGTCATCTATCGGAGAAGATGTAGAAAATATCGAAAGCTTCAAGATCCCTGAAAGGATCAAGAAAGAATCCAAAATGATGGAAAAAATACTGAATTTTTACATCACCTTGATAGGAGGTTCTCGAGTTTCTAGGTGAGATAGCTTTTTCTTGAGATTGTTCAGAAAACCGCTGATCAATGATATCCATACTATCTATGATCAATTGGAAGAGAAAAATTACTCTCTCCTCTACTATGGATCACTTCTCTACCAATACGGGAAAAACGTGTTTTTCTATAAACATACTGCAGAAAATGTCAGAGCGGGAAAACAAAAATTTCTCCTCCCTCAGACTACTAATATCAAAAATATCTATTCCAACATTTCCCTCCTCAAGTCTTTCGATGATAGTGCATTGGCTACCATTCTTCAAGACATCAATCCAAAAGACATCAGGCTTTATATCAAGAATAAAAAACTCATAGAGCTCTTCAAATGACTCATAGGAAAAGAGATATCAAATATGGTAAAAAGCTCCGACCATCAATTCATAGCTTCCGCATATCAGGAAATGGCTAAGATGCTCTCCCATAAGAATTTCCTCAAAACGATACAACAATCACTGACCGAACAAGATGTCTATCACCTCAAAGAAAATATCTATAATCTGGATTTTCGGGTACATAAATTATTTTTGAGAGCGATATCCGATCAAAAAATAACGATGAAAAATGACTATTCTGACCTCTCACTTATGGGTATTTTCTCTTCCGCCAGAGAGACTATTTTCTGACTCTTGATCTATCTTACCTTTATCAGAGACCTCTCACAGGACAAGAAAAACGATATCCATAGCGATCTTCTCATCAAGATCTATGTCCAGGATATCTTGCATATCGATGAATACTATCATCAGAAGCTCATTACCATCATCAATACCCTTCAAGCTGACTTCAATGAAATCATCAAACACCGGATTGAAATAGATGACAATAAAGAGTATCTCAAGATAGGATATGACAATCGATCGGCATTCGTAATCAACAAAAGCCTTGAAGATATCAAGAAAAATATTATCAGTGAAGACATCCTTCGATTCAAAGGATTCCTCAAGAATATAAGTTATTACAACAAGAGGTTTTTGATGCCACAATAGACTCAATTACCGAATTACGGATTACGAATTACGAATTAAAAAAATCCGAAATCCGCAATACGCAATTATTTAATTCATTAATCTTATAGAAAGTCATGAAGTGCCCAAAATGTCAGAGTATGGAGACCAAAGTCATCGACTCAAGAGTCATCGAAGACGGTCAAAGCATCAGAAGAAGAAGAGAATGCGAGTACTGTCAGCATAGATTCACCACGTTCGAAAGAAAAGGATTCACCGAATTGGTCGTTGTCAAAAAAGACGGCAGCAAAGAGATGTACGATAGACAGAAGCTCAAAAAAGCTTTGCTTTTGGCATTCGCAAAAAGAGAGATAGATAAGGAACAGATAGAGAATCTCATCAATAATCTTGAAGCTGAACGATCCACCGACAAGAACGAAATTACTTCAAAAGAGATTGGAGACGATGTCCTCAGAGCGTTAAAAAAGATAGATCCAGTAGTGTATGTCAGATTCGCTTCCGTCTACAAATCATTCGATAGCCTCAAAGATTTCAAGAAATTCATTGACTAAATCACGATAGATAAACGGCCTTCGGCCGATAAAATGATAAAAGCCCTGCAATGCTGCAGGGCGTTAAATTTTTATCTTTTTATCGCGAATGAAATAAGCATTTATCGCGAAGCATTTATCACAAATTCGCTTACGCGAATTTGTTTTGTTTATTCTACGAATTCCTTGAAGTTGGTGAAATCTATTTCCTCTCTTGTCTGGGCTAGATCAAAAAACGTAAACTCCTGAATTTCTGGAGTATGCGCTGCACAGCAATCCTTGATGACGGTGATAGCAAATTCCCTATCATATGCATCCTGGATAAAGCTCCTGACACAGAGATTGGTCAATATTCCGCACACAACAACATGTTTTATTCACTGTAACTCCTGATCCAACGAAGTATTGTAGAACGGGTTTATTTTGTTCTTAATCATGATCGTATCCGTATCTTGTACGCCAAGTTCAGGGATAATCTGAGTCTCTGGGCCAAAATAATCAAGAGCATCAGGCTCCCTATGTTTTGTTCGAATAATTTTGTATCCTCTTGATCTGCAATGATCTGCCAAATATTTCACCTTGGCTAGCATTTCTTGGATATCTCCTACATAATACTCACTTTGAGGATCGATCCGTTCTGTCTGAAAATCTATCAATACCAAAGCTGTTTCTGTCATTTATTATATAACAAAATAAAGAGGTAACGGAGAGCATAATGATTTATTTTCCATTTTCAAACAAAAGCAAAAAAAGAGCTCGGAATTTCCGCAGCTCTTTCATCATTTTTTTATTGTTGGACCTTTGCTTCCTCCTTATAAGGAGGAACATTGGTATGATGTCCATTTTTGAACACCACCATTTTCTCTACATTCTTCCTGGTCCAATTACCTGCCGGACGATGTTTCTTTAATAGGTCTCGGATGACGGAGATCGCGTTATAATTTGCATTTCCGCATTTGCTGTCAAGATCGAAACAGAATACGGATTTTTCTCTCCATACCAGCTGTCTCTCATCGTTTTCCCGGTTGGTTGCTATAGAAACAACTGCACTACCCTCGTTGGTAATTTCATCCAACAATGCAAACATCGTTGCTTCATCGTTGATCTTTTTTAATTTGCTTACCTCCTGTTTGTTTGTGGTTCTTGTCATACAATTTTTTTTAAATTTAGGTTTTGTTTTTTTGCCAAAACATGGGCATATTATAATTAGCTATTTGGCTTATAAAGTCAAGTCTTTCTACTTACGCTTGATATATTTCACAAGTTTTACACCTCATCGGATCACTATAATCATCACACCACCTGTCACTACTATCATCAATCACACATAATTCCAGAATGTAGTGTATCGTGGCTTTTCAAAAAAAATCGTCTTGAGCGTTGGCATTACTTTATAGGTATTGACCATCTCTTTGAACGGAAAATTTTCTTTTTCCCCTACAGCAAGCGCATATTTTCCCTGATTATCCGGATTAGAGATCCTGATGGTATAGATCCCTGCGGATACTTGTTTTTTTCGACTCGGTCACTTAAGATAGTCATCTCCACCAAACGGTTCAAAGAATCCTGATCGATTATGATTTTTTCCATCAAGCCTCGTATAGACTACATCATCGTTTCCTTCTATGATATCAACAGCAAAATCTGTCCTACTTGCAGGGAGATCAGGCACAAGAATATTTATATATAACCAAAATCCAGTATCTGCGATAATTGTGTAGATATCTTCTTGTCATGAAAGATTCCCATAAAACGCCTGAGATATCTCAGGATTTTTTACGTTTATCACTTGCCCCACTGGCTGTTGGAATACCAGCCTTGGCTGATGTGCAAACGTTCGTCAAAAAAACAGTACCGCTAATACTGGCAACAGAAATTTTTTCATAGAAAAAGATAAGCAAATAAAATTATGCTAGTTCTTTGATATATTGCTGAAATAGATGTCCTTTCTCTTCGAAATTTTTCCATAGTGTATAGCTTGGCGAAGCGGTAGAAAGCAAACATATTTTCCCGTTTTTGGTATATTTGTAGGCGAATTTCACCGCTTCTTTCATATCATTGGTCTGAAACATCTTTATCCGTACAATATCCTGCCCTGCTGGTGTCTCTTCATCTTTTATCGCCTGAGCAATCCTCTTTCCTGAATCCGGAAATAAGACAACATTTCTAATACCGTATTTACGGATGCATGCGATAAGATCTTCAAAGACATATCCTCTATCAGTTCATCATAGGAATATCGTATCTATCTTGTTGCCGAAAGTTTGTATCGCCTGAATAGTGCTTTCAGGAGTCGTAGAAATCGCATCGTCTATCCACGTAATACCTCCGTATACTCAAACATTCTCCATTCTATGGGGTAATCATTTGAACGATGCCAACGTCTCCTCAAGAACTGCTGGATCGATATTCATGATATCACAGATGCCCAAGACTGCAGAGATATTCATCATATTGTGTTCTCACTGAAGTATGATAGCATTATTGGAGAATATCTGTCCCTTCCTGATATAAAATGCGCCATCGTGATAGCTATATTCACCCGCATGACCAAATGTACGGATATGGAGTTCTTTTATTTCTTGCTTTGTAAAATCATGCTTTTCAAGGACTTCATCTCTCAACAGATTATACTGACTACCATTGAGCAGATTGAGTTTTGCATTTTTGTAATTTTCGAACCCGTCATGCCGATCGATATGATCCGAATAGATATTTAGCAACACACTGATATAATTTTTTTTTGTCAGTCCTTCCAGCATATAGCTTGATACCTCAAAAACGACATACGTATCCTTTTGTGATGTTAGATTCTTGAGATCAAGATAATCAAGCACAGGATTACCGATATTTCCAATCAATTGCACTTCCTTTTTTGCGTGCTTCAAAGTTTCGTAGATAAGCGTGGAGGTAGTCGATTTCCCTTTGGTGCCGGATACCGATATGATTTTGCCCTGATAATAATCAAAGAATATCTGTGCCTGAGAAGTTATTTTTTCCCTGTACGGATAGACTTTACTATGATATACAGAGATACCTGGAGTCTTGATAATGATATCATATTTTTTGAGATTATCGAGATAATTATCTCCAAACACCATATCGAACGTTGGATCTATAGCAAATGTCGTACTGAGATATTCGAGATTCTCTGCTAATCACTCTATCTTCTTCGCTCCATCAAGGATGGTGATACGTTTAGGCGAAACGCCGATCTTCAGGAGAAATTGCAATGAGGACTTTCCCTCTCTCCCATATCAGAGAATAGCTATTTTCTTATTTTGGAATTTTTCAAAACTCATCATATACCCGATAATGATATAAGACTTTTGTTGTCTTGAGCATATTCTTTTTGTTTTTGAATGCAATTTAAAAAAAATAGGGACGAAAACGCCGCCATCTATGGATGATGTATTATTTATCTTATATATTTATTAAATGTCAATATGATGGTAAAATAAAACATTATCCTTGATTTTTCTCCCCCGATAGCTATGGTAAAAATGACTTTATTTTTCCATTTTATGGAATGAAAGCTTTCCAGACCTTCTATTTCACGTGATATGACTTTGATTCCAAAACCCTCAAAGCCTCTTTTTTTTATTCCTTCGACAAGGAAGTCTCATTTACCGAAACTATAGATTTTGCTTGCCCGGGATTTCAGTCTATCCAAGATCTGAATCCTGAAATTATTCACTCTCTCCTTTTTCATCTTTCCTTGGCACTCGGCATCAGTTATTATAAGCTTTATCCCACCAAAGATCTTGTCATAGAGACCGGTTCACTCAACGAAGATCAGAAAGCATTTTGGAAAACATTCTATACTCAATGACTCGGTGAATTTTTCTTTAGAAATCATATTTCTCCAAAAGAGCTCCTCAACTTTGTTAATGGTACCATACCCGCCCACCAGAAACTGTTTTTCTGTCATTCAAACATTCCCATGATCGCTTTGGGATGAGGAAAGGATAGTATTGTAAGTGTCGAACTTATCAAAAAGCTTAACATCCCTTTTTATACTTCTACGTTCGGCAAAGATTACTACCTTCACAAAGTGGTCGGCGAGAAGATTTGAGCTCCAAGACTTCTCATACAAAGGACTATGGATCCACAACTTTTTGTCATGAACGAACAGGGATATTACAATGGACATGTGCCTATCAGTGGCATTATCGCTTTTGTTCTCACGACAGCAGCATATCTCTACGATTATGGCTACATTGTTATGTCCAACGAAAAAAGCGCCAACGAAGGGAATACTTTCATGGATGGCATAGAAATCAACCATCAACGGAGCAAAAGCTATCAATTCGAATCAGATTTTGCTTTGTATCTCAAAAGATACATTTCTCCAAATCTTGCATATTTCAGTCTTCTCAGAGGAATATATGAGATTATGATCGCTAGGCTCTTTTCCAAATATAAGGAATATTTCGATGTTTTCAGCAGTTGTAACAACAATTTTAAGATTATAGAAACCAACAAGACCACTGACCATCGTCGATGCGGGCATTGTCCGAAATGTGCCTTCGTTTATTCGACACTAAGACCGTTTATCAATGACGAAGATACCAAAAAAATCTTTGGGCAAGAATTGTATGATAATGCCGCACTTATTCCTCTCTACAAGGAACTTTTAGGAATCGATGGCATCAAACCTTTTGAATGCGTAGGCACCAACGAAGAAGTGACATATGCTATGTATCTCTATTATGAACATATCAAAACAAGATCCCTACTTTCTCCCGTCATAGAACTTTTCAAAACAGAGGTATTACCTACCCTTTCACCAGATGACCTTGCTATGCTCAAAGAAAAACTTCTTAATATATATTATGATGAAACCGATATTCCACAAATTTTTCATGCAATCCTACCTGAATATATACCAAGCTAAGATACAAAAAATAAGCATAAACCATCATCATAAATTTTTATAAGGGTCAATTCTTGATTATTAAAACACCACATTAAGCATATTAAACACTTTTTATATACACTGTCAACTTAATATAAAAGAGAAGACAGTGTTTTTTTGATTATTTATATACCGGGAGTATAATAGTAATGTATAATATTTCTTTACTGTTTGAACTCCAACAATGATCAAGACACTCACGAAACACTATCACAATCTCTCAGGTCTCAAGAAATTTTTCTTCGGGATTGCTTTTCTTTTGGGAGTATTTGCAACAACATTCCTATTTTCCCAAGCGAACACCATACCATTTGAGGATGATCTTCCTATTATTTTTTCGTCATGGTTCAATTCTGGATATTATTCCAACACATGGTTCAAATATGGAGGAAATAATTTCGTCGGTATTATTTTCCGGCAAAACAAAGAGTCACTTTCCTTACCGGAAGACGTACTTATCAATAGCTGAGCGCAACATATTCAATGTTACAGCCGTCTCAGAGGAATATATTATAACAATCAGAGAGGATGGAGAATCCGACCATTAGATACAGGAAATCTTGCAATTTTGAGCTGATCTACATTGGCATCAGGATACGATACTATGACTATGAGTGGATGACTCTATACGGATTGTGTATGAGTTACTTGATACACTCCTCAATCCAATCAAGTCTATGGGCAAATCACCCATTCGCTCTATGGGTTAACATATCGTATGTTTGCTGGAGTTGCTTATGATTTTACGGGGAATCACATCGTTAGTTGAAGCACGTTTTCTCCAACTTTGATTATCGGTACATGAGGCATTCATTACGGAAATATTTTTGATACTGATTGAGGAATTGCCGAGCTCAGCATGACTGCACCGCGATGTGAGTACTTTGCTATGACTCCAGTAAGCACTATCTCTGAATGAGACGATGTAAATTTCACCTGTTCTGCAATAAATATTTCAGGATATCGTCTGCAATTCTTTCTTTCAGGGTCTAGCTCTCCTTTTGCAGAAGACTTTAGCAATCGAAACAATACTCCTGCAATGCGAGCAACCGGAAACGCACTACCTCAAGGACAATATCGAGTAACATGTACCCCTAGAGATGCTGTATGATGATTACTTCCTCAATGTGGCGAACAGCTATTGCTTACCGTGATAGGAACGGGCACCACTCCTTTAGGAAGCGGATGTAACCCTAATTTTCAAGGAGAAATCTCTTTCACAGAATTATCAGGAAGTATGGTATTTCAATCACCACTCTACTTGGGAACCTACTATACCAACAAAACCGGTATCAAACTCCAATGGGCAGCTACAGAACCTAATACCATCTATATCTCATGAGATTTCTTAGACTCCCCTATTACCGGATCATATACAGGGACTGACTTCTACAATCATATCGGTATGAAATCTATCACACTTAGCTGAACTAATATGCGGAATAATTTTAACAGTACGTATACCGTCAGTAATGGATCAGGAACCTGCACCTATACAGATGCCATGAAGAGAGTATATGTAGATACCACTCCTCCTACCGCCCCTGTTGTGACTGTTCCATGAAGTGGTGCGGGTGTATGTCCTACAACAGGAATCACTATTACACGGACATCATCTACCGACGGATTAGGATCTCAGCTCTCTCATTACAGTTATGAGATCTATACTAATAGCGGCATGACTGCATCATGATTGTTGCTTAGCGGAAACGTACCAGCATGAACCACTACCATCAGCATTCCACAATTCGCATATTTTCCATTAGGAACCTATTATGTCAGAGTGAATGCTGTAGATAATGTAGGATTGAGCGCTTCTTCAATCATCTCAATCTTTACCACTTCTCAACAATACTGTGCAGGAACCACCGGTGTTGTTATTGTCACTCCTACCATACGATTAAGGAATGTGAATCTTGATACCGCTTACAGATCAGATCCTATTCGAATCCTCGGATTGACTGGACCTACATTGGTAAGCGTATCCAAAGGTATGCTCTTCATCGATTCGGGATTACAGACAGGAACGAACAATAACAATCAAACAGGTGTAGGGACAACCGGTATACTAACGTCAAACGACACGCTTTATATAGAGCTTATCTCTAGCGATAAATACGATACCACAGTAACTTCTGAATTGCGTATTGCATGATTGACGGGAACATTCTCTGTCACAACCAAAAAAAGCAGTTGCACACTCAGTACTGTAGAGCAACTCATGATCCAGAATATCTATGAAGATATCAAAGGCGAATACAACAACGACATGTCCAAACTTGCTGAATTTTTGAACACCTTCAGAAATATGGTAGAAGATGAAATGGAGCTTAACGATAATTGTACGCTAGAATATCTTCTTTCCCTCATCGAAGATGAATATGATGTAGATGGTATCGATACCAGCAAGCATATCTGTCCTAACTGCAAGGAATATAGTATAGCATATGATTATACTCAAAGAGCATACTATGCGCCAGAGATGATGAACAGATATTACTTCATCAATCGTGAGTCACTCATCAGACATCTCGATTACTACAATCCTGGAGACTGTCACGTCAACACCTACAACACCAACACTCGGATACAATCTTGAGATCCTATGACCCACATTGCACCTAATGGTAAGATCTATCATATCGTAGGGCAATACGGTTGATTCTCTGCTACGGAATTCTCTACGCCAAAATATTTCGATTCGCTTTCGAATATCATCCAATATATCGATCTCAAGAATCCTCCAAAAACCATCTGGGATCATCATCTCGATGTCACGTTTATGCCTATCGTCTACGCAGCGCCTAACGGAAAAGAATACAAGATAAGAAAAGCAATCAATCTTTGATTCTTCTCATACAGACTCATGAAAGTACACTACTTCCCTAGCCTGTCAGCACTAAAAACGTTCATCGACAAAAACAATCCACGATAATCCATAGTTAAGAGCATTATTTACCCATTAGTATCATTATGATGAAATCACCATTCCACCACATCAGACACGCACAAGAGCTCTTCGATCACTTCCACAAGAACGTGCATCATGCTTTTTTCATATTCGTGTTGGCGATGATAGGTATGTTGCGAGGAGTCTCTCACATTCTTACTCCAACTTCAGCAAGCCGACAACGATGAGGTTTTATCACGAGCGATTTCCGGGATCAGCATCCGACTAATGAGAACATTACCTACGCTTTATTTGGCGATGGTACTCCAGGATCTACTGCTTATACAAGACTACGGGATTCTAGCTGTATACCGACAAGCGTACAATATATTTCCGCTTTAAATGGATTAACATGATCCGCAAATACTATATATATAGTAAATTCTTGATCATATACACTTACTTATCCGATAACACTCAGTTCATGTTCTGCTCTTATAGGTAGAGGAGATGTATACATCAAGTCAAACACATGATGATTTTACCCAATAAATGCATGATCATCACAAAATCAGATGATTATAGATAATATTAAAATAAATTGAAACAATATAACCACTAGATGAATCAATTTCCCACTTACCCACAGTAACTCTACTATAAACAATATCGATGTCTACCAAACTACATGATATGGTATATATCTTTGAAGTAATACAACGAACATTAATCTATATAACTCTCGTTTTTATAATAATACGATATGAATTTATACATCTAACGATAAGACAATAAACAATTGTCAATTTTTCAATAACACACTATGAATAGACTTATGAACCACATCTACTCAATTTAAAAACGTTGCCATAAACAATAGCCAGATATACAACAATGAGAGAGGCATACAAATGTGATTTGATAACCCCTTTTGTTTAGCTACGATATGTCCATCATGTACGGGGACAATCAATTACAGCAATAGCATCAACAATTCTACGATCTATAATAATGTCTATGGTATTTATACAGCTTGTTTTGAAGAAAATGATTGATGAACAAACACATATTCATACACTTACCATTTAAACAACACCAACATCTATAATAACAACTATGGAATCCGATCAAAGAATAGCGTACCAACATTTCCATATTATTGAACATTAAACATGTTTTCCAATACTAACAACACATGATGAGCAGACACATTATTGCCAGGTGCTGGTTTTTCAATATCATCATGGGCTGATGGGTCACTTGATACAACAGCCTCTGCTTCCTATGATCGAGTAACTAATCCACAAAACGGAAGTTGAAATCGACTGCTGAGTTGAAACTACTGGAACATTTTACAATGACCACAATGATTTAATGTAAACAAGAGACCTATAAGATATATCTTTTGATTAAATATTCTTAAACAAATCAAACCTGTTTGGTACCATGCAAGCACATTGGAAGAATACGGGATAAATTGAGCAGATTATAAGACCATCAACTATATAGCTGAACCAGAATCCGCTCTTTCTATTGACCATCAAGCCATCGTGCAACAATACTTCTGATCTGGTTCTATCTATACCCAAAATCGGACAACTAATGGATGTTCACTCTCTGCATTCCAAGTCAAGACACTCGATCCATGAACATTCTATAGTACAAACAATACTTTTGAAGATCATACTATCTATATCCTCAGTGGTGGAGAATATAAATCCGCTGCCACCTGAAATGCATTTGTCTTCAATGGAAATTGTATAGCATTGGTCGGTGCTGATGACACTATATTCACCAAGCTTGTAGCGAGCAATATGTTGTATGCCAATAATAAACACAATATTATCATTGATAATGTCAAAATAGACTGAACACATATAGTCGTTTGAAATACCATGCTTCCCAACAACAGTGTCGTAACAGCAATCAAATTTAATGGCACCACCAACAACAATACCATCAATGATGTACAAGCATACAATACTGCTGCCTATGGAATCTATCTCGGACTTGGATCACATCACAATACACTGATGAACGTCCAAACATTCAACAACAATGAAGCGGGTATCCATCTCTATTATGCATCCAACTACAATGTCATAAACAACACGCAAAGCTACAATAACTGATCCTATGGAATACGGTTCGCTAATGGATCAAGCAGAAATACCATGAACAACTTCCAGGCATACAACAATGGAATCGGACTGTTCTGAGATTTAACGACCCAAGAGAATATCCTTAATAGAGCTGCTATCTACAATAACAGCGATGCCGGTATCTATTTCAAAAACTCTTCCGGCAACATACTCAATGATGTAAGAATATATAACAACACCATAGGAATCAGAACGCTCTATAGTTCTCCAGGAAACAAATATTATGGAGAGCTCAAGATGTTCGCTAATGTAAGCGGCAACTTTGAAGGCACCACAGGAAATGATATGTCTTTTGCTCCATGAAGTTCAGCTCTTTTCTCTCTTCCAGGAACATTGAATACTGGAGGAACTATGTCGTGTCTCTATGCAACCAACCCTACACTTTCAGGATCTACGCTCTTAAATAGCTCATGTTCAAACACCGGTCATAATATCGCTTGATTCATCTCTCCATACGATAGAAACGTAAATTATGCATTCGGATTAAACATCTACAAACAAGCAATGCCAAAAAGATATGAGACTGGAGGGACATTGACATCGATTCCATCACAATACGATGCCAACAAGTATATCGCCGAAGTATTCGCTATTCGAGATGATGATCCAGAAGAAGTATATTTTGATTCCACATGATCTGCGGAATTACATTCACGATACAGCACGAATATCTATACGGCCGGAGTCTTGAATATTTCTATCCCTATCACCTTGACGCTTAGCCCTTCAACTGCTACGTGATATCTCGTTATCAATTGAACGAGCTTATGAACTACAGGAATGATAAGCAATGGAGATACTATCCAAGTGAAGGTATTGAGCGCTACTGGATACAATCAAACGATTACCGGAACATTGACGCTCGGATCAGTAACAACATGATTTACTGTCACCACGAGAGGTATCAATCAATTGCCTACCACTGGTTCGTTTGCATTCACCAATATGACAAGCATACCATTAAACACTATTACCGGTAGTTCGACTATCGTAGCAGGTCTGGAAACGGGAGTCTATGCATCCATCAGTTTCTCACCTAGCATCACTACGGGATGGGTAGAAATTTATTCGTGAAGTACTTTTATCAGCTCAGGTACCACCGGTCAGCTAGTATACAATGGAAATAGGATTCTTGCACTCGCTCAAAGCAGCTCAGGATATGCTCAGACAGTCACAGGAAATGTGACGATATGACGATGAACAGGAACATTTACTTTAACGACTAAATGATCAGACTCCACTCCGCCTACCACACCTACACTCACCTACCCTATGAGCGGAGAAGAAATGTTTTTCATCACCTTTGAATGGACTGCTAGTACAGATACGGGAGCATGAATCGCATGATATGAATATCAGATAGCGGAAGATACGAACTTCCTCGATATCATCAACACGGGATTCATCACTACAACTACTACATGAACAGCAGGATCGCCAAATACCTCATTCGACGAAACCTCATGACTCTACTATCGAAGGATTAGAGCAAAAGATAGAGATGATAATGTATCCAACCGAAGCAACACTTGAACGTTTGAAGTCACTGAATTCGATGGGCGGGAATTTGCAGAAAAGACGAATGCCAACCTCAGAACATATTATGAATCAGATGAAATTACATTGGAAGGCATCAAAGCTGGTCTTTCTATATGGGCAAGCGTAGATAATGACGGCACTATCTACAAGAATGGTACCGATAGATGAACTGGCGTCTATGTACAGAATGATGATGAACTTTATCTTTCCGTCAGATCTAGCAACAATTACGATAGGACCATTTCTGCGACACTCAAGATAGCAAATAGAATCTTGGATTTCGACGTCACCACCAAAGATGAGTCAGATGACTGATGTACGCTCACTTCGGACGATGAAGAAACCATACAAACAATCTTCGACAGTCTAGTCAACAACTATTCTTGAGACGAAGATAGATATGACGAATTCCTCACTACCATGCAGAGCATGTTGGAAGATGAGATAGATTTCACCAACGATTGCAATCTCGAATATCTCCAGAATCTCATCGAAGAAGAATTAGGGATTCCTGCATGATGAAATACAGGATGATGAACTATTTCTACCTGATCACATATTGCACCTAACTGCAAGGAATATGCAATTACCTATGACGCAGCCATCATGGGATACACTTCTCCTAATCTCAGCATAGCTACCTTCTTCGCTAACCGCGATTCGCTCACGAGATATATAGATAGCAAGAATCCTGGCGATTGTCATATCAATACCTACGGTGTCGCATCACGAGCATTCACCAATACTGATCCAAGTAAACACATCGCTCCAAACGGAAAGATCTATTTCATCACCATGGAATCCGGCAAATATACTTCAAGCAACTTTATCTACAGGAAATATTTCACTACACTCGCTGAATTACGCACGTATATCGACAAGAACAACATTACAAGCCAAGTTCGAAGTCATCAAGTAGATACGAGTTTCACTCCACAAACCTTCACTGCACCTAATATGAAGGAATATAAGATCTACAAGACTGATAGATGATACATGTCGTACAAGCTCATGAAAGTTCAGTACTTTTCTAGTTTGACGGATATTCAATCATACATCAACAGAAACAACCCTAGATAAAATTTCTCATTTCTAAAAAAACCTGGTCATGATCGCCGGGTTTTTTTTATATTTCTGTAATGATTTAATTAACTATCTTGTGCATTATTCAATTAATCAGCTTCGGTGCTCATTCGTCAGAATAGCGCTTTGCGAGCTCTATCATTTCATTGAGTAACACCTCTTTGGGCGTATCCAATTCTTTCCATTCCGTATATCATAGCAAGAATATCGCTTGATCCAATGGATCCATCTGATCATAATCGAACGTCTCTATATACTCGTCAACTTTAGCTTTCACTTCATCCATATATTTTGTGAAATGGATACCGACCTTGGAAATATAATCGAAATCGATGTCTTCTGCCTTCCGTTCATCGAAGAAACAGTCTACAAATTCTTTGAAATCCTCTAAGCTATAGAGCTGAACATGCGTTTGGATTTTTTCCTTGAGTTTCTCTTTTTCCTTATCGTACATACCCTCGTCAGTCTTGAAGATATAATCGATAAAAAGAGACTCTGTAAGCACTTTTTCCTGTCTCAGCAAATTAACAAAAAAACAATGCTGATACAAATAGGAAAG
>CAZJMP010000013.1:0-21453 GCA_964547365.1 uncultured Candidatus Peribacteria bacterium
TATTCAAGAGACAGACAGGAGGTAGAGGACAATTCGGACACGTATTGATTCACCTACAAAAGAACATGGAGAAAGACTATGAATTCAAGGATGAAGTGACAGGAGGTACTATCCCTAAGGAATTTATCCCAGCTATCGATAAGGGTGCGAAGGAAACAGTTGCACAAGGAGTATTGGCTGGTTTCCCTATCATCAATGTAAGAGTAGTCCCTTATGACGGATCTTACCATGATGTGGATTCATCAGAAATTGCGTTCAAAATCGCTACATATAGAGCGTTCAAAGATGCGTTCATGAAAGCGAATCCCGTGCTTCTCGAACCAGTGATGGATGTAGAAGTAGTTACTCCAGAAGATTATGTCGGAGATGTGATGGGAGATCTTTCATCTAGAAGAGGAATGATCCAAGGACAGGACAAGAGAGGAAATGCAGCTGTCATCAAGGCAAAAGTTCCTTTGGCTGAGATGTTCGGATATACAACAGATTTGAGATCAAATACACAAGGAAGAGCACAATCATCTATGCACTTCGCTTCATATGAAAGAGTCCCAGAAAATGTTGCCAAGAAGATCATCGAAGAGAGATCAGGCAAGATCAAAGCTATGGACGCTGAATAGATTTCAATGACGAATTAACGAATTACGGATTACGAATTCTTATTCACAAATATACAAGGAGCTCTGCTGTTTACCCGTCCTCTGGCGGGCAAAGCGGAGCTTTTTTTATCATATTTTTTCTTGGAGTTCATGGATAATTCTTTCAAAGGTTTTTTTCAAAAACTCCTTATCTTCAATAGAAAGCAAATCATTAATTCCTCAGATCGGTCTATCCATATTTTCCCAAAGGATCGTTTTTTGATCCAAAAGATGCAATTCTAAAGATAAAAGATCTAAATTGCTATTTCTTAGTTCTTGTTGTCTACGTATTTGCTGCCTTTTATGTGAAAGGACATGCGCATCATTGTTTATGGTAAGTTGGAGCTCTTTTTGTATGTTTATTCATGATTTTTTGTCTTTGATCTGAATGATCAAATCTATTTTCTGAGCTTGATCTTCACCAACACTAGCTTTGGTGATTTTGACGTCATAGCGATCTTTGTGGAGCAACGCAAGATTTCTAAAAGATCGTTCAACTGCTTTCTCAGCTAAGAGTCATGGTTTATTCTGATAATTAGTAGTATACATTTCTTTTTCATAATCTTTGAATCCATACATAATAATTTCCTGGTAATCTCTGTATTTTGCAAGGATATTTTTGACTAATGCCAATTTGATGAATTTTTGCGCAGAATAAAATTTCTTGTCATAACCTCACATCTGAGTAGTATCTATTATAGGGTATCATACTTCTGTACCAAATGTTTCCAAATCATTGAACAATTCATACAACGAAAAATAGTGTTTATTTCCCTGTTTATCTTGTTCAAAAAAACATTGTATGTTGAAGACATCAGCATTGGCGGTAAGTTGTTGAGGATCAAACATAATGTTTCTTGATTTTGTTGGAAGAATGTTCTTGGTGTCCAAAAGATTAAGCATACCAGTGATAGAAGAGAGTTCTTCTTTTTCTTTGATTCATAGATGATTTTGAGAGGAAAGTTCTTTTTTCCTTTGTATAAGCTTGTATCTAGGTGTTTCTAAGAGGTTTGTATGGGAAATAGTAGCAAAGGTTTTAAGATAATCATCTTTGAATGTATGAGATTTAAACATATTTTCTGATTCTTTTTTTGCGAGCGTAGTGTCAAATCATGGATTTATTCCCTGACCTCAGTTATTTTTCCAATCGTCTTCCTGGAGTAAGGTATAATATTCTTTTTCTACGCCTTTGATAAGTTCAGGATTAATACACTTAATTTCTGGTTGTGAAAATCATTTGATAATCCTTTGCACGCTATCTTCTTTCATTTCTTGTATTTTTTGCACAAGACGTCACTTTTCGCTCGTATCTTCTTGTATAAAATTCTGGATATCCTTTTTTGAAAGCGTATGTGAAAACTTTTTTGGCATAATCAGGATCAATGAAATAAAGATATCCAAGTATACTCAGAGTATCTTTGTTTGTCAAAAAATAAGGAATCGCTTGATATCTTGTCCTTGCAAAAAAATGATACATGAGTATCAAGATATTGTGTTTTATATGAATGACCGCAATATGAAAAGAAATATATTGGTTAGAAAGTGCAAAGAGAGCGATTTTTCGTGAGTTTTAGAACTATTGAAACAGCTTTGGCCCAAACGTGATTTCATGATAAAAGACCTTAAAAAGACATTCAACAATGCAATAAAATCCATCAATCAGAAATATTTTTGCGCTACAATAAATGACAATATTGTGTGATTCGGATCGTTCAATATAAAACATTGATTGTATGCCATGGGAAAGGTGGCTATCCTTGATGAGTTGATTGTTGATACAAAATACCGTCAGATGGGAATAGCAAGGCAATTGGTTGATTTTATGGTAGATTTTGCCAGGAAACAGAAATGCGTATGTATAGAATTGGAATGCGGCAGTGAAAGGAAGCCGGCTCATAGTTTCTATCAAAAATATGGATTCGATCAGTGAAATTGATGTTTTTTTTCCATGGATTTATAAAATTTCATCATTTCCATTTTTTATTATGCGCAAAAAAATCGTCGTCAACGACAAGATGCAAAAAAATTATATCTACTATCTGACCCAACCGATGGGCAGGAATTTTTCTCCGATGTTCCATCCGGAATTGACGCCGCAAGAGATGCTCGAGATGGGCGTTTTCGGGGGTAAATACATGACGGATTGTCAGAAAGAATTCCCTTCGTCTCGATTCAAAAAAGCGAAATTATGCCCGACCAAGCACGATCCCAAACTCAATTTTTTTGGCGTAAATGCTTCGCAACCCCTGAAAGTCCGACAGGAAAAGTGACGGATTTATCCAGAGGATCCGCGTGGACGATTTCAGCGATACTGCAGATATTATATGGGGAGGAGGGGACCGGACGATGAACGTCAGATCAAGCGTCGGAGAGCAATCAAGAGGCATATTATCCAGATTAAGAAATGATGTTATCCCTTAGACTGGGACTGTAGAAAAAGACAGAGACAAGCGGTGCTTCATTGGGCATACGATAGCAGGAAATTATAGAAAAACGCCGGTCAGAACAACCAGCGTTTTTTTGATAGAAGTTTATTGGTTCAAAATTTTTTTAAGGGTTTTATATAACCCAATGATATTGATAACATAAAAGAGCGTACAGATACCCCAACAAATGATATTTCCCATTCTTGCATCTCCGTTAAAGGTGATGTCTGGAACGATTTCTTCTGTCGGTCTCAGCGATTGTCCTCCATACCACATAATTGATATTACAAGTAGCGTGGCTGCGAGCACTAATATCCATACCCAAGGCTTTTTTGCTGCTATCCGCATTTTTGTACCTAAGCCATCGTACTTGTAATCGTGAAATACGAGATTGAGCCGATAATATGCTATAATCAGGATAACGATTACAGGGACCATGCCCAAGAGATATCCCAGAGAATACGCAAAAGGCTCAATAGCAAAGCCAATAATATAGGCCAATGCTAGATGTATAGCAACAAGAGCACCAATCAGTCGAGAAGTAATGTTTTTCATGTTTTTGGTAATTTTATTTTGTTGTTTTATATATATTTATAGAAAAAAGTCAATCTTTTTATTTCATGCTCTCTGCCAACAATCTCGTCTGATTTTCCATAACCAGTGCATCGATCATGTCCTGGATTTCTCCGGTCATGAATACAGGAATGTTAGACCAAGACTGATGAATACGATGATCCGTGATCCTATCTTGAGGAAAATTGTACGTCCTGATTTTTTCTGATCTGTCGCCGTTTCCGATCTGATCGCCTCTCAGAGTTTTCGTTTCAGCGGTTTTTTTATCCATCTCTATCTGATACAATCTTGCTTTCAAAACGGATCGTGCTTTATCTTTGTTTTGCAATTGCGATTTGCTATCGCCGATATTGACGATAAGTCCGCTCGGAAGATGGCGCAATCTAACGCCAGTCTGATTCTTGTTGGCATTCTGTCCTCCGCTTGATGAGGCAGCATACGTATCCATCTCTACGTCTTTTGGATCGATGACAAAATCTATATCTTCCGCTTCTGGCATGATAGCTACGGTTACGGTCGAAGTGTGGACTCTTCCTTGCGATTCTGTCTCAGGGATCCTTTGTACTCTATGGACGCCGCTTTCAAACTTCATGATGGAATAGACTTTATTTCCACTGATTTTTACCATCACGAATTTGATCCCTCCGATATCGGAAAGCTGTTCTTCGACGATTTCTGCTTTCCATCCTTTTTTCGTTGCATATCCCAAATACATTTTCAACAGCTCGGCTGCGAATAACCCTGCTTCGTCTCCTCATGCTGCAGGTCTGATTTCCAAGAAGATGTTTTTGTCGTCATTCGGATCTTTTGGCAAAAGCTCGACCTTGATTTTTTGATCTATGATTTCCAATTGATGTTCTCATTCCTTGAGCTCTTCTTTTGCCATTTCCAGCATTTCTGGATCATTTTCGTTGTTGATGATTTCTTTTGCTTCTTGGATCTGTGTTTCGTATTTTCTATAGTCCTGTATCAGATCGTACATATCCTGCATCGAGGAAATCTCTTTGTTGATGGCGATGGATTTTTTTTGATCGGAAATAATCTCAGGATCCATGGATTGTTCCCTGAGTTCGAGATATTTTTTTTCTATGTTTGCTAATTTGTCTAACATGGTAAACGATTAAACGATAAAACGATAAATGATGAAATGATGTCGTTTAATGGTTTAGCTAATAGAAGACTTGTCCTATGATAGT
Source organism: uncultured Candidatus Peribacteria bacterium (assembly GCA_964547365.1). Taxonomy (GTDB): domain Bacteria; phylum Patescibacteriota; class Gracilibacteria; order Absconditabacterales; family Absconditicoccaceae; genus CAJBLF01. The sequence goes on from CAZJMP010000013.1 coordinate 4,831, forward strand.
GAAGAGGAGGTTGAATATGAAAGTGCTTACTTTGATGAAAATAGGGCTTGCGATATATACGAAAGCGATAACGAAAATAATGCCGAAACGAGCGTTTCTCTCCATTCGTTCTGCACCTTTATGCCATCGTATCTTTATCAATCTGTAGCCATCAAGCGGTGCTATAGGTATGAGATTGAATACAGCCAACGCAATGTTCAGGTAGCTGAAGTTTATCCGAAAACTAATAATAAGGTCGACTTGATTAAGAAAAATATCATTTGGAGTTCATCACATAGTTTTTGCATAGATCAGCATGACGAGGATGCCTATGATAGCCAATAGAAAATTCGTTGCAGGTCATGCAAGCGCTACCATAAGCTCTCCCTTGTGTGGATTTTTGTAATAGAGGGGATTGATCTGGACGGGTTTTCATCGGCCGAAATGTGCGACAAAAATCATCAGGAATCCTATGGGATCTAGATGCTTCAATGGGTTTGGAGTCAGTCTTCATTGTAATTTTGGTGTAGGATCTCCGAGACGATAGGAAACATATGCATGTGCATATTCATGCATTCCGACTGATACTGCGAGGATAATCGCTAATTGTATGATCTCAAAGACTCACATACGGTTAGATATACTTTACCAATTAAATGATTGCTGATTTTTTTTGATTCATGATCCATGATTTCTACATGAGTTATTTGATGGCATTAGTAAGGAAGTTCGAGAAGTTATCGAAGTTCCGGATTTTCTTTCCGTCGATATGGATGTTTTTTACGAGCTTAAGATTTTTGTAGATATACTCTCTTCGATTATATTCATTGATTTCGGTAGCATCTCATGTTCCAAAGAGTTTTTCCAAAACGGTAGGTTTCATGTTCAGATGAAGGTATTCCTTTCCGAGAATGACGAACGGCATATCCTTGGAATAGATTGCGTTGATTTCGTTCAGAGGTTTTTGCTTGCCTTTATCATCTGCTGCTATGTACTGCGCAAGGAGGGCAGTAAGCCTTTGATTTTGGTATTGGGATGGATTGATATCTGATTTATCTGTGCTGAAGAGCTTGGTGAGATCCTTTTTGAGACCCATATCTACGGTGTTGATCAAAAGATCATAATCACCGACCATGAGTTTGCCTTGGAGTTGTTCTGGTGTGGTGATTTGCTCAAAGACGAAATTGTCGGTGATGCCAGCTCCGGAAAAGATATCTTGCATTCTCTCTATAACAAAATCATTGAGTGCATTGCTATAATAGATGACGGTGAGCTTGACAGGAGTCCCTACGTATTCTTGCTCTTCCGTTACTTCCGGTATGACATTGTAGATATCCAATGAAGCGAGCAATATCTTTTTGTTTTTCGCATAGCCATAGATATTGTATTTATTCAATCACGATCAGAAGGTTTTGTCGCTTAGTCCAAACGTAAACCATCATGATTTTCCTCATTGGGTGAAGTGTTTGAGCGTATATGTTTTTCCTTTGTAGTCTACTATAGCTTTGTCATATGGAGCATCGAAAGCGATCTCGGTAGAGAGGGAAACTCAAGTCTCTATGAAATACACGAGTTTTTGGTCTTGTCCTTTGATGCTTATGGATTTTGGCAAAACCTCAACATTGGTATCCAAGAGATCATCCTTGGTGATAATGTTTTCGTTATATTCACGATTGATCAAGTCCTTGACGCCAGCTCCTGTAGATTGGAAGACATCGAAGAGTCCGTCATCATTTTTTTTGAAATAGGTCTCATATCCGGTACTATAGAAATTGTGCTTGATAAGTCATCACAGAACTCTTCTCCCTCTTACGCGAAGCTTGTCGGAGCGAGTATTGAAGAATACAGTGATAAGCTTGTTCGTCAATAATTGCTTCGCTGTATATCATGGAAGTGTTTCTTCGCCCACATAGGCATCGATAATGGATTTTCATCAATTTTTGATATCTCTTTTGAATGCATCGAAAGATATCGTGTTCTTTACCTGGTAATAGTTGAGGTTGCTTTGATTGCAATTTACTAGGTTGAACACGAGAGAATATTCATCATTTGATTGAGAGACAAGATTGGCACAATCCGTATAGACGGGATTGAATGCAAATATGGATTTATAATCGTTGAGCTCGGCATTTACGAGGATATGTTTAGGCAGGATATAATTGGTGAAAAAGAGAATGTTGTCGGAAGATGCAGTAGGAAAAGTTACTTTCAGTGTGTTGTTTATGTCTTTTTGCGTATCGACAGCATTATATTGGGTAAGCGTGCTCAGCTTTCGCAGATTGCCGCGAAGAATTTCCGTATAGGTGAAAAAGATATCCTCAAGGGAAACTGGCGTTCCATCCGATCGGATAAATCATTTATGAAGGCTTACCGTATATGTTTTATTGTCTTTTGTGGTAACCTCACAGAGATCAGGGACGTAGGAGGTGACGCCGTTTTCGTATGAAGGTTTAAGACACGCATTAAAAAGCAATCCTTGATAGAAATTGCTTTGGATGTCGTTGCGGAGATAAGGAAGATATGATGTACTTCCAAAGATACCTTCCACAAAAGTTCCTCCTTTGGTGTTTACCTGAGTGGATGATCTTGCGACATATTGATATCCTACATAAATACTGACCAATACTCGGAAAAACAACGACAAGAAAAAAGTATATCTGATGATATCTCTCACGAGTTTTTTTTTGAATGTGATCATTGCTTATTTGGTATACGGTAAAATAAGCGAAACAAGAAGAAAAATGATCCCTGAGACAAGAGCTACTTTTTTGAGCTTATTTTCCAATGTTTTTTTGCTTCCATATTCATTTCCTCAGGCCATTCCACCTATTCCTAGTCAGAGTCATCCTTTTGGAGACATCAAGAGTACTGACCCGATAAATACTATCCCTACAAGTACAAGTACGATAATCAAAAACGTGTGCATTTTTTTACATAACAAAAAATAAAGTGAAATATACTATATATATCTGCCTGAGAAAAGCAATACTAGATGAAAAAGCTCCGTACCTATGACGGAGCTTTGGTAGAAAAAGAGAATATTGGTAATTATTGGATAATAGCGAAGTTTACGATCAGATATCCGGCACCGAGGATGAGAATACCTATAAACATATATACGAGGCTATTTTTTATGCTTTTTATCTGCGCTGGATCATCAGGCTTGGTGAGAAGCTTGACGGTCTGGATAATGATGATGACAAGGATGACGAGTGATGCAATCCCTAATGCATAGTTGATGACCTGATAGAGGATCGGGATATTTTTGCTTGCCAGTACTCCGCTACCGATATCTCAAAGGTTCGTTATGTTTGGATTGACTACTTGATCCCTTTGTCCGTAGATTACCTCGACAATCTGCTTCGCACCGATGATGACTAGCATAGAGATAACATTCCGTCATATAAGTGTTCATGCTTTTTTTACCGCATCACTATCACTACCGAAAAGGAAAGTGATGACACGTGATACCAATATGACAAACATAGCACCAAGCACGAGATAGATAGCAAATTTGATGAATGGGAAGAGTATCCTATCATAGAGTCCGCTGGCTATTTTATATCATTCTATCGTCTCTGTGGTAAGCATATCATAGACATTCTGTCCGATGAATTTTGCACTCATGATGACAATGATACCGATCACACCGAAGACGATATATCTTGTCCCTTCTTTGACAGCATTTTCATCGCTAGAGAACATGAGCTTATAAAATCCAAAGATTGCAGACAGGATGCCGATGATGATAATCAACGGTACCAATACATTCATGACCTTGTCGAAGACAAAATATTGCACACCTTCTGCTCACACAGCTCCTTCTGCTGCTTCCAAATTCATTTTGATGGATTCGATGCTCCTGCTGAGCGCAAGGTCAAATCTTTTCGCTTCGACGATCTCGAATGTCCCTGACCACACATCATTAGATGTATCGCCAACTCCTGCTCCTAGTCATGATGGATTAATCTTGCATATAAGCGTTTTTTGTCCCAAAGATTGGGTGAAGAGCGGTTGTATCCTGATAAGCTGCCACATTTTTCCTGCTACGGGCAATGAAAATGTTGTAATATCTCTAGATTTGTACACTGCTAAATTTTGTTCATTCCATGTGCAGGTAAGAAATCATGCAGGGATAATGTTTGGTGCAGTAATATTCACAGGAGTGTCTCATCTGTTTTTGAAAAGTATAGTAAACTCTGGACTAGAACCTTGAGCGATAATCTGGATAGGGAGATCTACTTGGCTGGCGATACCAGGAGAATCCTTGATGGAGATATCTACGCCGTTTCGCAATGTCTCTCCTATACAGTCTGCATATTTATAGGTCTGCCGGTTTCCATCAATCACACCGTTGATGCAGGTGAGCTGTGTGGCGTAATTATTATCACAGGTCTTAGGTAATTCAGATCATGTTTGCGAATATCCGGTAACAGCATTTGCGTATCCATGAGGAATCGTTCCTCATTCTCGGTTGGTGCATGCTCTTGGTGAAAAGGTGCTCATACATTGTGCTAACGTGTACCTATAGTTGCTTGTAGGATATGCTCATCCTGTCCCTACTCATTGCAGTATGCTGTTGGTACAGGTAAATTGTCCGCTATAAGGAGCACATCAACCGACATAATTCATACCAGTGGTTTCTCGTAATCTTGCGGAGTATCAAACTGCTGTTGCTCATTCTGGCAATATAGCTCATCGAGGCAAAACACAATTGCCGCAAGTAGGTGACATACTGATACTTCCTCATGACCAAAAGCCGTTATCACATGTTAATTTTACTCTTAATTTATCACATCAGGTAGTTGCCGAGAGAGGTTCACTATTGGTATATCTAAAGACATATCCGTAAGGGTCTATTCGGTTGCTGGTATGAGGATCAAAACATGATCATGCATCCACGTTTTCACATGAAGTGAATAGTCCTGGGACGTTGCCAGATCGAGTCCCATTTACGCATTGGAGCGTCTTGATATAATCTACACAATAATTGTCGGTATCTTGGAATGCATATTCTTGGGTATATTTGTTGACAAAGGTGCCGTGCAGTGCCATCCCAGTTCATAAGCCTAAAGTACTCATAGAACATGGCAGGGTGGTGGTATCCAAACAACCGCTAGAGATTGATGGGTTATATCCTGACCGTACGCCATTGACACAGGTCAATACTTTGGTGAGATTACTGCAGACACCTGAAGGACTGGTATATGCGGTGAGTGTGCTTCCATGAGGATAAGGGCTATTGGTTCGTGGATTTATGCATCAGGTAAATGTGACAGGATTGGTACATCCAGTAACAAGCGATGCTTGCGTTCCTCCAGATCGGTTTCCGTTCATACACGTAAGTGTCTTTTGAAGTGTAGTACAGGTCTGTCAGATACCAGGAACAGAAGCTTGATATCCTATTATCGTTTCTCCATGGTCTTTATAACTTGAGGTTCGAATATCGATGCATTGCGCCCGATTCTGATCGACACACATGCCGAATGTATATAATCGGGGAGTGACTCATCCAGTGAAAACACCATTGAGACATTGCAAGCTTTGACTAAGTTGGTTGCAACTTTGGGTGTATGTAGAAGATCCCGCTTTATATAATGTCCTATATTCTAGATGATTTGCTCCTGTAGGAGTAGTACATCCTGCTCGTGTGTGCGGTATGCATGAGGGATATCTATAGGTGTTGCCACCGATGAGCGTTCCGTTATCGCAAGTGATAGTTCCTTGAGCATCATTACAGCTTTGGGTATACGTCGCTTCAGGGATCATGAAAGCTGTCCTAGAGACACCATTGGTGAGGGTGTTTGGCGTGAATCCTGGCAATAGAGTACAGCTTTGTCCATGAGCGAACGCGATTAACGAAATAGCTGCGGTCATGAGAGAACCGATAGCTTTGACTATGCGAGTAGAAAATACATGTGTGAAGTTCATCATTATGGATTGGGTGTAAAAGATGTTTTTGTAAAGAAGTAACGTATTCATTTTAATAGTGCTCGTATCTCTCTTGCCAGAGGAAGATGTGGTAGATGCTTCAATTGTATCGCCATGGTGATATACCTGAGGATCAGTAAAGCGAATCCTGCATCATATGTCCGAATAGTGAGATCTATCTTGATAAGATACGGCAATCATGCGTAAACGATGATACCGATGATATATTCAATGATGATGTCTGTATTTTTTTTGATATCGATGATACGGCTATATATCCCTTTTTCTTGTGCTAATTCAGTGTCTAGGGAATATGGGAGAGATGGTTTGAAAAGATGAATCAAGGATTTTCCCGCATATTTCAGGAATCCTGTAACATATCACCGGATTTCTTCTGGGTTTTTGAAGAATATTCTGTTGATATATTGTTTAGTCTGTGTGCTCAACATATCGACATCTGACACCAATGACGTTACCCTAAATATGATGACAATCAATGCAATGCTGCTTCCTCGTATGCTTCCTGTGAGACAAATGATTAAGAAAATTGTCCGAAGGATGATAGATTCTTTTATCCGTCGATTGGGTTTTTCGAACGTATGTGCCTGATATCGGAGATAAATATTGTAGATAGGGATATATTTGAAGATGATCTCTTTCCTGTTTCCTTCCACCGTATAAGTTTGCAAGTCCATGGTTCCTGATTTCAAAAGGCTGATATCCGAGAGAATGCTGACGATGCTGATAATAAGCAAGGACAAGAGAATAAAGATACTGACGGTATATGTCATACTCAAGATATCCAATGCCCAAAGATAATTCGATACACCCGCGGCTATCGTGATGAGTCAAAATATGATGGTGATATATCCGAATTTGATATATCAGCGGATAAAATTTTTATCTTTGTCGGTGATGTCCCAGGTATTGTTTTTTAGCATATTTTGCACCAATGGAGAAAAAAACAAGGCAGCTGCTAATGAAAGCTGTGTTTTGACGTTTGTGTCTCTTGTTTTGTTTTCTTCTGCCATACTAAACCACAATGATAAATGATAAATGAGAGATGATAAATTCTATATTCTGAACTCTGAATTATACATTCTGAATCCTATTTCACGTCTGTAGTGATAAATGATTTTTCTTCCGGAGAAGCCAATATTTTTACCCCGACATGTTGGCTTCCTGCAAAAATCAATCCTTCTCCGATTCCTGATGCAACAAGTCTTCTTTGCTCTGCTTCAGATAATCATAGAAGTTCATTTAATGCTTTGATAGATGTCGTTGATTGTTTGAGAAGTACCTGAAGCGCACAGTTGGAGATGATCGGTTTGCCGTATTTGCTTCTTACGAAATCCTCGATATCTTGTGATATTACGGTGATTCCCAATCCGTATTTTCTTGCTCTTTTGGTTAATCCAAACAAGAATTCCGCTGACGTATCGTTTTGGAACATGATCCGGGCTTCATCGCAGGCAAGCATCCTTTTTTTCTTTTGGGATCTTACTTTGGTCCAGATCCAGTTGAGAACATTGAACATCGCCGGCGTTTTCAAAGCGTCTTCCAGATCCCTGATACTGATTACCGTCATTTTGTTGTTGATATCTATGTTCGTATAGTTGTTGAATACTTTACCAAATGTCCCATTAACATATTTGCTCAGTCTCAATGCTAATCTATCTCCACCTTCCATGCCTTCGAGGACGTTCATAAGATCACCCATGATCGGCGGTTGTTTCCCTTCATAATTGTCAGCTTCAAGAGAGAATCACTTGAGTGAATAGGTGCTTTGTAATGCTTTGTCGAGCAAGGCTTCCTCTTCCGGCGTACATCAGCCGATAAGGATTTGGATCATACCGATCAGACTCATGATGTGTGATCTGAGGAGATCTCCTTTGCCGTATTCCACATCTTCGATCTTTGGCGGAATATCGAAAGGATTCAGATATTGCTGTGAATTCGTTGCAATATTTACATAGGTTCCGCCTACTTTTTCGCAGAGCGCTTTGTATTCGTTTTCCGGATCGATGATGATGACATCAATACCGTTGATGAGATATCTCAGTGCTTCCAACTTGACGGTGAATGATTTTCCAGCTCCGGAAGTAGCGAGTATAACACTATTCATATTCGGCAATTTTTGATTGTATCTGTCGAAGATCACCAATCCTCAGGTATGGAGATTTACTCCGTAGAGGATTCCTGTGTCTTGCACCATATCGTTTGAGATGAATGGGAATCCACCAGCGAGTGATGAGGTGACAGAGCTTCTGCTGATTCATAATTCATCTGAACAAAGAGGCAGACCAGAGACGAATCATTCGTCCATTCTTTGGATGGCGTTCTTGATTCTGATGCCGTATCCTGATATTTTCTGTTCCATTTTTTTTCCTGTCTCTTTGAGTTTTTCTTCAGTTTCGTCGTAGATGTTGATATAAAATGAATTCTCGAAATATCTCTCTTCACGTGTCGTCAATTTTTCTCTGATCATCTCTACGTCTCTGTATTGCTGTTCGATTTCCGTATCGAGTGTGATCCCTTTTTGCATAGCGTCTTTTACCTCGGCTTTGAGCTGTGTCGCTCTGTTCTTGAGCATCGATTGGATAGCTGCATCATCTTCAGGATAGATAAATCGGCTCATATCCCATTTTGCATGGAATCCAAAGATATCTCTTGTTCGCAATGCATCGATATATGACGGATAGCTTTGTGCGTAATACGTCTTTCCGAGTAATCCGGAAACGTTGTAATGAGTGGACTTGAATTCCCGATACGAAGGCGCTATATGAGATTTGTAATCATTGATCACGGTATTGTATTCTTTTTCGGTATCAGCGATGAATGCTCTGAGTTTACTAGTAAGCAATCCATCGTTATATTTATCGTCGGGAAGTTCGAGGATATATTTTACTTGATCTCTAAGGTCCTTGTCTTTGATCGTTACGTTCTCCGGTAACGGTTCCTGAGATTTTTTGCCTATGATGCCAGTGACTGCAGACGCTCCTTTCTTTTCGAATAAACTAGGAAAAATCCCTGATAAGAGTTTATCGAAGAATCACATTTTTTCTCTTGTCGGCTTTTCGAAGAGAGGATATCCGCCATCTGCAATATATGCGCTGTAATCGGTATCATAGACGACATTCTGAATGATTTTCATGAAGACTGATAAATTGTTAAAATGATGAATTGATAAACTGCTTTGAATCTAATTAACAACGTTATTTATCGTTTTATCGCGAAGCTTTTATCATTTTATCGCAGTATTGTTGAGTCATTGTATAATAATCAAGTATATTCGATTTTAAGTCTATAAGCAAAAAAAGTCCTCATATCGCTACTATTTAGCGTTGACAAATGAAAAAATATCCAATACTTGTTGACTTTATTGAGTAAATATGTATAATATAGAAACAAAACACAAAAAAAAATTAAAACACAAATACATATGAACACCGACAAAATCTTTCAGGCAAAAAAGGAGTGGATGCTCCTATTGATCAATCTCGGCATGCCATCCATTATCATGGAGAAAATGCTTGCTATTTCATCTGACACCGTTCGTGCATATCGCAAGAAACTGAATGCACGATCCCTTCCGACAGAAGAAGAGGCCAAATCTCACATGCTAAAGATCTACGCCCAAATGCATGGTTCTTCTTCATTCGAATATGGAGATGTGCCATTTAGACAGGCACTTAAGACAGCTTTGGCTGAGGTATTGGAAGAACGAAGAATTCTCCAAACACTTGAGTATGCTGTGCAAGGTGTGTATTCTTTTGCGGAGATTCGCTATACGGATGATGTTTCTGTAGCTTATCGTAAGCTGGTTGATGATATCTATCATCACTGCCATCCTACTGATCCTCGAGTATTGTGGGAAAATTATCTTAAGCAGGTCCGTACTTTACAGATTGATTTGACGCCTAAACAATTCTCCTGGGAAAAAGGAGGTCATTTCATCCAAAGCATCATCAAGGGATATGCTGAGGATATGAGAGAAAGTGTTGCCCCGATTATTACGGGTCGTATATGTGAAATCATCGATATGTATGCGACGAATGATGTCATTAGGCAATATTATGGATTTGGAGAATGTCCTCCCAAAACGTTTATGGAGATTGCTATTTCTCGTGGTCAAAGCCGAGAGCGAATCAGGCAGATTTACAACAGGTATTTTGCTCAGCTCAAATCTTTTCTGAAGAAGGAAATCTTTCCCGTAAGCGATTCATGGGATCGGATACATCAGATGCAGGCATCTCATAATGTAGAAATAGATCGTATCAAAGATCTTTCTGCCAAAAAAATGCTTGAGATAGATCAGAAGTATCAGCAAAAGGATATGAAGGATACTTCAGGTGCGGAGAATGTCCAAGAGAAAGCTCTGAATCCAATAGACAATCCACTTCTCTTGCAGAAAATCGAAGAGGTTAATCTCAGTGTCCGAACTATCAATTGCATGAAAAGTGCAGACACCCATTACCTATGGGAACTTATGCAATTTACCGAGCATGACTTATGGAGAATAAGGAATCTCGGAAAGTGGTCCATAAACGAAATAAAAGAATTTATGGAAAGAAATAACCTTAAGTTGGGTGTTGACTTTTCATTAGCCGAAATCGGATATTTGGAATCCAAAACGAAAAATGCTTAATAATTTCCCGGGATTCCCCGGGATTTTTTTTTATAAGTATTTGACTTATCAGGAGAAAAAGATACAAAACAAAAAACAACAAACATTATGAAAACAAAAAAGGAATTACGTGACGAGCAAATTGCCCGTTATCTTTGGAATGAAAAAAAGAATAGAGTCATTCTTGTTACATTGCTGATAGCGATTGTTGTCGTGGGAATATGGAAGTGGGATAGAGTGTCTGTGGATTTTTATACCTTTGCAAAGATTTTTGTGACTTCTATTGGTATAGGGTATTGCTTAGGCAATGTTTTATGCCACCTGCTGTTTCATGACAAAGAATCCTTGATAGAAAATGCAAGATGTCGTCATCATCAAAAGTACCAAACATTTTGGATGCGGTATCTTCAACATCTTTCAGAAGAAGAAAGAAAAAAACTTCCAGAAAAAGTCCGCTTACGGAGTGATCGGCTTGATCTAGAAGCAAGGATGTTATATAATGAATTTGATCTCTAACCCCGGGATTCCCGGGATTTTTTTTGTCATAATATTTGACTTATCAATAGAAAAAGATATAAGATATAAAACAAAACACAACAATCTTATGAATACAGAAGACAAACAAAAAATTGACGAGCACATCAAAGAAATTTATGTGCGGAGAAAAAAAATAACAAGAACCTTTGTCCAAGTGGGAGGAGTTTATTTGGCTATAGGAGTCATCTTGTTGATTGCAAACTATTTCTTTGCTGTTTTTTCGAAAATGACTGTTTTGGATCTTTTTGAGGGATTTATAGTACTAGCTATCTTTATGGTAATAGTCTTAGCGGGTACTTGGTTTGCAAGAGTAGATATCTCTGAAGAGAGAAAGAAACTCACGAAAAAAAGGATAAAAAACATAGAAGAAATAGATGTGTATAAATCATTAGTTGAAAAGTCCGGAGCCTTCATTGCGCGAAATGAAAAATTTTTGGAGAATAAAGATGCTATGGAGTATTTTTTGTCTCAAGATCAATGGGTTATCGATATTTGGCACAAGATCGATAAACTTGAGCGAAAAAATGTAAAGTTAACAATTGAATTGAAATTTCTGGGCGGTTTATCGTAAAATTGCTCATTGGAGAAAGTTAATAGAAATTCCTGGTAACCCCAGGAATTTTTTTTTCTTTTTAAAAGATTGACTTTTTACAGGAAATATATATAAAAATATAAACCAAAAAACAAAATGTGTTATGAAAAGAAAAGTATGTATATTTTTGCTTATAGTGTTTATTGGAGTTTCTTTTGTTGCTTGTTCTGATCCTAATGATCCAGATATGGGCGCTTCTAAAAACACTGAGGTTAAAAACTATGGGAATGGTGTTTATTACTTTCCCTACATTAGAGATTTTGGAAATGAATTATCTTTATTTGTAGAGAATAATCCAAACCTAAGATTGGTGTCTATAGCACCCCTTGATACCAAGGGTTATGGTAATACCACAGGTTATTATGTGTATTTTGAGCCTAAAGAGTAATTAACGTGTTTTCTAGATTCCCGGTAATCCCGGGAATTTTTTTATACTCTACAGACGTCATTCCCGACTTGATCGGGAATCTATACGTAGCAAACTGGATTCCCGCTTTCGCGGGAATGACGTAGAATAGAGGAGATGGAATGACGTCAATGCAGTGATGAGGCGGAGTGTCTGCTATGTAACTCATTATACGATGCTTTCTGCCATCCGATCGACTTTGAATCCTTTCTTCGCGAGATTTAATTTGGTGAAAATGATATCCATGAAATTCCTGACGTTCGGTCATTTCAGGATGATGTTATATCTATATTTTCCGAACATCTTGTAGATGAGCGGAGGAGTGGAGTAGATTTCCAGATCGGTGATCTGATATTTTTCTTTGAGGTAGAGAAGTTCTTTGTGCAAGGTATCGACCTTGGTGAAGAGCGATTCCTCGATTTCATTCTTGTACAAGATTACACACAATTCCCCAAAGGGAGGATATTCATTCGCTTTTCTGAATTCATTATCTTTCTCATAAAATTTTTCTTTGCTCATTTGGCAGGCAGTACGAATGCTGTATTGATCAGGGTTGAAGGATTGTACGATGAAATTCGCCGTGGTATGTTTGACAAACGTTTCGTACAAAAAATAGAAATTCCTTTCTGCAGACGTATAGTCAGGAATATTCAATCCGAGATCAGCGTTGAGGAATAGTACGAGGTCAAACGGCGCGTTATTCGGAGGGCACGTGAGGAGAGAAGTTCAGATAATTATTTGATGGTTTGCAATCTCCTCTTGCAATCTCTTGATCTTGTTCGGAGAATTCACACTTTCGGACTCGATAATCAATGAATCTTTGTTGAATTCGTTCTTCAAAAACTCAGCGACTTTTTGCGTTCATAAACCAAACTCTTTGATCTTTTTGCTATGGCAAGCAGGACAGCTTGTCGGTATGTTGTACTGTGTTTTGCAGATATGACAGAGTCCTATAGTCTCTCCAGATTCAAGTCTATGATAGCTGATGCTGACATCGCAGTTCTTGCATTTGGGGATGTGTCCGCAGTCGTGGCAGATGACTCATCAGGAGTAGCCTTTCTTGTTGACGAGGATTCAGATTTTTTTTCCTTGTTTGAGATATTTTTCTATGCCGTTGAGCGCCAACTGAGAAAAGTGCGGAGCGAGCTCCTTCGTCATATTCACTAGGAAGATAGACTTCTTCTTTCCTTGTATGTCGTGATCAAAACGTTCATAATTCATACGCTGTATGGTATGTATTGGAAAACCGGAAAAAAGTCCAAGTCGGAATGAAAGATTGACTTTTGCTATGAAATATGTATAGATAAAACAATGGATAATCACCTCAAAAAATTAGAGAAGAAGGCACAAGCATATGCGGTCGAATGACCGTATTCTCGTTTTGTCCTGACACCGCAGTGCATCAAGCAGTATAAGAAAGAGCTTATGCAGATTTTTCAGATATCCAAAAAGGATATCCAGGGATTGAAATCAAAGAATTTCTATGATATCGTGTGAGAGAGCGATGATTATCCGATTATCAATAGACCATTTTCCAATATTGCCAATCAGATCATCAAATGCGATCAGCAACAGAATCCGTATTACGTCCTCACTGAAGTCGCACAGTTCTACAAGAAGCTCTCCTGATTGCTCCAATACGGCGTCGATGTACAACCTATAGATAAAAACACTATCTATATCCATCATCACAACCGTCTGGTGCATAGCTTTGATACGGCATGCAATATCGAGCTCATCATGAGAAATAACGACTTTTCGGAAGAGGAGATCAAGAATGCTGTGATTGCAGGATGCTTACATGACATTGCTACGCCGTCGTTTGGCGACCTGACGATGAAAGCATTTCCGCAGCTCAAGGAAGAACAAGGATTCTCCACTTACATGGCGCATTATCCTGAGATCTCGGATCGGGTACAATCCCATTTTCATACATCATTGGAGGAATTGCAATCACGGATCAAGAATGAAGGTATCGTAGGCAAGATCATCGATGTCGCGGATAGATTGGCATACACCGCAAGGGATGTGTCGGCATTTGCTGACGATATGCTCCTTTCCGAGGACTCAAGGGCCGTATATGGCAAAAGGGTACAGGAGATCATCCGCAAGGATCATACGCTTTTTGATATCATCATGGAGATTTCCGTCAAAGATAATCAGATCGTGTTCGAAAATCCAGAAAGATTGAAGAATATCCTGACCGTAAGGGCAAATATGCATAATCTCGTCTATCTCAATCCATATCTTCGGACAAGGGAAGAATATTTCGGCCTCATACTCCAATACCTGGTAGAGGAGTGATATCTGACATTGGAGGAGTTACAGAAATGAGAGACCAAGGAATGATTGCCCATCAATGAATTCGTCATCGAGGAATGTTGCAAAAAAGGTATAATCGATTATAATCCTGTCACTACCTATGAATTCTTCGATACATATATACATGATACTAAGGAAGGCGCGATAGCTGATATCCAAAGATTCAAGAATGAATTCAGCTCCAACATTCCCGTGCATTATCTCAAGACGCCGCCGTTCAAACCGGGGACACATTATCTTGTGAGGCATGAAGGAAAAGTCCAACCATTGGCTGATATGTTATCTACAGAGGAATTGCAGAATCTGCAGACACTTTCCAAAGCGACCGATAAGCATCTCGTCCTCTGTCCCAAAAAGGAATTCCACGACAGATATAAAAAATTCCCTAAGCTCTACGATTTTCTCTGCAGGAAAGCGGAAGAAACGTATCAATCTTTACTTACGAAATAGGTATGGAAATACAGAAGATACCAGAGATCCATATCAAAAAATTCAACGGCAGGATTCCCATCACGGGCGATCTTTTTGATGTATTGAAAAATGAGAATCTCGTGTTCTTGCATTATAAGAACAACGAAGTGCATATCATGAAAAATGAATCATATGCAGAGCTTTTGCAAGATATCAAGAAAAAAAGCTGACATTCGCCTGCATGGTTCGAGCGGAATAAAGAATGAAGGGATCATATACGCAGGCTGTGCGCTTGCGCTTGCTCGATCGCTGTCAACAAAAGCTATATGGCTCTGGAGTGAGGCGAGAGGCTAAAAAAGATGCTTATGGACAAAGAAATAACCGTAAAGATACTTCTTTAATTATCAGAAAAATTCCTGGATCACTTCGACGAGCGGTTCGTATTCTGTGATCGTACTTAGTTTCTGCTTCAGTTCCTTGGATCACGGAATTCATTTTAGATATTGGAAAAGATGCTTTCTGAATTCTACGATGACGATCTGCGGAATATCTTTTTTCGTGATTCTCGGTGTGCTTGGCATCGCTAATACGCCTTTGAATTTCGCTTTCTGTTTCTGGAAAAACTGTTCGTAGGCAACAGCGTAATTGAGATGCTTCAGTATTGTTGCCTTGAGTTCTTTTCTGCTTGGGATATACGGCGTGAAAATTCGTGGATTTCCAATAGCGGCTTGTCCAAACATTATTCAATCTAAGATTGTTCATCCACGAAGGTGGGCTTCGTTTCACTCGCAATGACGTTTGATATCTTCGTACTGTTTGATTCCACCGTTTCCAATGATTTCACATTTCTTATTCGCTTGTTTTTTTAGATCGTAGATGAATTTCCAATCTACATCTCATGAATAAATTTGTTTTGTTGTTCTTCCATGGACGGAGATTCTATCGACGTAGTTGCTTGCTTCGACTAAGAACTCGAATTGTTTCTTGATATCCTTTTCGTCGAGTCCGATCCTCGTCTTGATGCTCAGCGGCATTTTCACGGCTTTGCGTAATGTCTTAAGTAGCGCCAATGATTTTTTCTTGTCTTTCATCAAAGAGCTTCCTCATCAGGTATTCATCACATTCCTGGCAGGGCAGCCCATATTCAGCTCTATCGCTGAAAAGACTTTTTTGTATTTTTTCTCGATATCTTTGAAACATTTTACGAGCATTTTTTCATCAGACCCGAATATCTGCATGGTGACGTGTTTCTGATTTTTATCCGTCAATAGGTGTTTCGCAACGCCGATGGAATTGATGACATATCCGTCTGCGTTCATGAATTCGGTCCAGAGATATAATTGATGTTTTTTCTTCTCTCCATGTTTGTCAAAAATCTCCGTCACGATCTGGCGGAAGGCACAATCTGTATATCAGTCCATAGGAGCTAAACCTAAAATCATAATTACGAATTACAAATTACAAATTACGAATGTAATGTAAGGAAAATCCGGAAAATTTCCAGCGGGAAGCTATGTATTTGTAGAATTGACTTTTTATTGGTAATATGTATATGTATAATACAAAATCAAATACTATGAAAAGAAAACCATTAACTTCGACGTCTGCGTCAAAACAAAAGAGAGCAGATTTGCTTATCATGGGCCAAAAGATTTGTTCGTACAGACAGCAAGTATTTGCCCTGCAAAAAGAATCCCGTGAAGCAAAAGATGATGAGACCAAAGCATTGTTACAGAAAAAACTTGAAAAAGCATCTGTGACACGAATAATTAGGATGAAAAAAATTGCCGCTGTTGTCATATTTCGTACAGCAGCTAA
>CAZJMP010000014.1:0-20646 GCA_964547365.1 uncultured Candidatus Peribacteria bacterium
TATTCAGATTTCCTTTTGAAAGTCAATCCAAAACCAAGTAATCGACGCCCTTACCGAGAAACACCAAATCCTTGTAAGAATAAGGGAAATTGGGTAAAAGGGGAGCTATCTTTTCATGTACATGACCAAGTACCACATTACGAGATCTCGTCACTGCATCGCTTCTTTGCTTTTTTACTTTGATCATAAAATAGATTTTTGCTATCAAATATCCCACAATACATCAAATAAGTATTCATACGACAATCAATCAAAGATCAGGATTCATACATAACGATAAAATGATAAATATCCTTCGGGCGATAAATTGATAAATACATCATTTTATCTTTTTATCGCGAAGCTTTTATAACGAACCAAGGTGAGTTAAAGAAGTATAAAAAAAACTGGGCTGAAAACAACCCAGTAATAGTATACGAAACCATTAGCCGATAGAACAAAGGACGATAGCTAATGTACCCAAAGCAAACACAAATAGACCAACGACAAACAATGTCTGGTATTTTTTAGGGATTTCCTTTGGGGTGAAATCGGATGTGATTTTTTCTTTCATTTTATATGTTTTTTGTAAATATATACTAACAAAAGAATAAGTCAATACATTTTAAAAATCATAAGAAAATAACAAGAAAAGGTGATTTTTAGGTAGAATATTTACCCATCATTTTTTTGCATTTTTTACCTTTTTCAGATATAATTGTATATAAGCCAAAAGCCAAAAAAGCTTGAAGCTTAAAGCTTTAGTCTTTACGCTAATAAGGATATGATAGAAATCGATTACAAAGCAAAATTAGACGAATCCGTTCTCCAATCAGACGTGGTTAAGATTTTCGAAAATCTTTTGACGGTGGCAGTAGAAGCATGAGCATCAGATATCCATGTAGAACCTTTGGAAAATTACTGCAGAATCAGGATCAGGATAGATGGAATTCTCAAAGAGCTTGTCCAATACCCGAAAAATCTTCATGAAAGTATCATATCCAAATTCAAGATCGAATCAGGACAGATGAGACCAGATGAAAAAAGAGTACCGCAAGATGCGAGAGTATCAGGCGTTACGTTAACAAATAAAGAAATCGATCTCCGTGCAAATACCTTACCGACCGTACGATGAGAATGCCTGGTGATGCGTATCGTAGATAAATCAAAAAAGATACCGCCATTGGAACAGCTCGGTATCGAAGGAAGCAACAAAGAGATTATCTTTAGACATCTCAAATATCCGAATGGAATCATCCTGATGACAGGACCAACCGGTTCAGGTAAGACAACAACATTATATGCGTGCCTGGATTATGTGAATACGACCGAAGTGAACATCATCACCTACGAAGATCCGGTAGAAAACAAGATGCCAGGACTCAATCAAGCACAGATCAGAGCTGATATCTGATTCTCTTTTGCGAACGGACTCAGAGGAGGTCTGAGACAGGATCCGGACATTATGATGGTGGGGGAAATCCGTGATAGAGAAACTTTGGATATGGCTATGGAATCAGCCATGACAGGACATTTAGTTTTCTCTACCGTACATACGAATTCATCATCAGAGACAATCACTAGAGTATACAATCTCTGAGCGAAACCATATATGCTTGTAGGAACATTCAATCTCATCATGGCGGAAAGATTGGTAAGAAAAGTATGTGACCATTGCAAGATCCAGACATCAGTGCAAGACAATCCGAAATATAAATTTGCCAAAGAGAGCTTCAGAAATTTCGAAAAAGAAGTATTGAAAAAAGAGATTCTCAGCAGAGGGATCAATCAACAGCAACGGAATGACTTCATCAACAATGGATTGATCTATATAGGAAGCGGAAAAGATCCTGCAACAGGAGAAGTCTGTCCAGTATGCGGATGATCGTGATACAAAGGCAGAGTAGGTCTCTTTGAAATGATGGACTATACGGAAGAGATCAAAAATATGCTCTTGGACGGAAAATCAGCGTTTGAAGTAGAAAGCATAGCACTTCAAAGAGGTATGATCAACCTTGAAAGAGACGGAATCTTCAAAGTCATCAAAGGCATGACAACTATCGATGAAGTATATAGATACGTGAAAGCGAGATTCGATAAATAAACGTAAACCACACAGTCTTTTATCTTCTACCTTTTACCAAGTCAAGTATGGAAGTCAGCAAATTAGGATTCTTCGAAAAATTCATCATCAAAAAGTTTTTTGCTCCCAAGCTCAAACAAAAGACGAATTTTTTCAGATTGCTGGCAGTAGCACAAAAGGCAGGACTATGATTGAGAGACGCTTTGTTTTCAATAAGAAATTCAGAGACGAACAAAGGATTGACGATGATCATCCAGGACCTCATTGACCAACTTACCCAATGATACACATTATCACAAGCCATGAGCAATCACGAATATTTCTTTCATGAAGAAGAGATTGCGTTGGTACAATCTGCAGAAACCATGGGAAATCTACCGGAAATATTGGAAGAGATTGCAACAGAGCTGGAAAATTCAGAAAGGATCAATGGAAAGATAAAAAAAGCTATGACCTATCCGATCATATTGATCGTTTTTGCTGTGGTTGCAGTAACCATTCTGCTTATCTATGTCATACCGACTATCGTCAGCATGTTCCCCAACCAAGAATCCTTGCCGAACTTGACGAAATTTATGATGGGAGCATCATGATTTATCCAAAGGACACGATTCTTGTTGCTGATAATTATCATAGGGATAATCATGGCATATAGATTCCTGTATAAATATGTACTAGCGTTCAAAATATTCATAGACAAATTAGTATTGAGTCTTCCAGCCGTTTCATGAGTGATAAAAACCTATTACATGTATAGATTCTCCAAGCTTTTGAGCCAACTCTACAATGCAGGAGTGAGTCCCATCGTATCGCTCAAATTGATGGGGAACACATTCACCAATTTCTTCTACAGAAAAAAAGCCCTTGAAATAAAAGAGAATCTGAATGCATGATTCTCGTTTGCAGAATCCATGGAATGATCGTCATTGTTCGATCCGATATTGGTGCAAATCATTCATGTAGGCGAGGATACAGGGAATATCACCGAAGTGCTAAAAAAGATGTCAGACTTCTATCGTGACATGCTGCAGACCAAAATAGATATCCTCATGGATCTGATTCAACCGATACTGATGGCAATCATAGCCGTCATCATAGGAATGATTGTAGGATCGATCTTCTTGCCTATGGCAGAATTAGTAAACGTCATACAATAACATTTACCGATTATCGTACACCAATGAAAAAAACAGCACTCATAGTACTTGCGTTGATAAGCATCGTAACGATGCAGCATTCTTCTGAAGCGGCAGATATAGGATTATGAGAAGTGGTGTTTGAAGATACTACCATAAGTGAAATAGAGCACGGATTTTTCATCAATGATCTAGGATACACCCTCATCAAACTCCATCTCACTATTGCCAACAGAGATCTACAACTTGCGGATTATCAAGGAGAAGCCTTGGAAAACATAAAAAAACTAGAAGCGTTAACCAAACAAGATATCATAGAGACACTGTATCTGGCGGAGGATAAACAAGCGGCATTATCGACATATCTGGAAAATTGCAACCACGAGCTCCAAAAATGAGACACTATCGCTGCATACATGAAACAGGAGATGGAAATGACAAAAAACGATATGGAAGCATGTATAGCAGAAAAAGATATCAGCGATAGAGAATACTTCGAAGCTATGCAAAGATATGATCAGAATATCATGGACATGTCGCTCGCAGATTCAATCAACTACGAGAAATGCGCTACAGAAAATAGAATAAATTACAACGCCAAATCCGAAGTACTGAAAAAATTGGTATTTTATCTAGGACTCTTACAAAAAAAATATGACATGCTATTTGAAAAACAGGAAATCGTAGCCAAGACATTCGATATTTTCAAACAGGATCTTTTGCCGGATCTCAATGAAATAGACGAAGTGCTGAAACAATATGAATTTTAAAGTATTCATTGAAGTTTTTCCGTAAATACATAAGCTAAAATCAGGAATCTTATCCTGGATTATTTTTGTATATGGAAACAAAAGAACAGCTCAGACAACCGAATATGCTATTTATGATCATAGCCGCAATATGATTGTTGTTTTTCAGTATATTCATCATCAAGGCAGCTAACGAATGAGCCTTCTATGATGCGATATCGGGCAAAAACAAGCACATATCAGATAGTCTAACACAAAAGATAATGGCCATACAAAACACCGTAGAAGCAAATAATGCTATCAAAGAGCATGAATACGAAAATGCCTTACAGCTTATCAGCGGAAACGAAAGCGAAGATTATTACAATCGCTGAACCATACAGATGCTCATAGCATATGAAAAAGCATTGCAAAATAGTATTTCATGATTGGAAAGCGCACAGACATTCATAACTCAAGCAAAAAACAATTTTCAAATAGCCAAAAATCTAACAGACTCTTCCATCATGCAAGATACAATTTCAGAAAATCAAAGGACGTTGAACGCATTATCTCCGGTGATAGATATCAAGACCTGTTATGGGATAGGACAGACGATAGTGATCTCGATAAACGATATAAATAACACGATAAAGAGCATAAAAGATACACTGTACCAAGAAGAAGAGTATATCAACAAACAAGCAAGCATATTAGGCAACGAATGTTACCAGAAATTGCGCAATATCATAGACACCAGCAAAGAACAAGTAAGTATGTTACAATCGAATATGAGCTACAACAGACAAGAATATCTGAACGATTTCTCCGAAAAGATAGACAATCCCATGATTTGCATCGATACACCGTACGAAAATATAACCCCATCTATCATCAAAGGGAAAAAATGACTAGAGGAATATCAAAAGCTTCATCAAAACAGTATAGACGCTCTCAAAAACAATAATAAAAACAGTATCTACGAGCTCTGCAATCAGACGAAGAATGACGCGCAAATCAACCAGGATATCGAAAGTTCTGTCCAAGATCTTCTTCAAAAATTCAAAGACAACACTACAAAAGAGCAGCAAAATAGAGCATCACAGCAAGCAGAATACAAAGATTTCTTCAATGAAGACGAAAAAAAAGCATTAAAAGAGATACAAGAAATCAATAAATGACGGATAGAAAAAACGCTGAATATCAGGGGAAAAGGAAATTATTCGCCAGAGACATATATCAATGATATGTTCAATCAATTTTACGGCAATTCATGAGACTTTATCGATTTACACAAATAACATGCTTTCAATCAAGAATCTTTCAGTAGAAGTAGAAAACAAAACGATAATAGAAGACGTGTCCATGGATTTTGAATTAGGAAAAAATTATTGTATCATAGGGAAAAACGGCTCAGGGAAGTCTTCTTTAGCAATGACCATCATGGGACATTCTAAATATACCATTACGAATGGAAATATTGAAATATTGAAAGATTGAAAAGAAAAAACAAACACATCATCTTTCAATTCTTCCATATCTCAATCTCTCAATCTTAATACGTTAGATCCTCACGAAAGAGCGAAGCTATGAATATTCGTCGCTTTCCAGCATATCCCGGAAATCAAAGGCATCAAACTCTTCGAATTCTTACGCTCAATCTATGATGCACAGAACGGAATCACGACATCATTTCTTGCATTCAAAAAAATCATAGAACCGATAGTAGAGGAATTATCCATCGATAAAGAATTTCTCCGAAGAGATCTCAATGTCGGATTCAGCGGAGGAGAGAGGAGAAAAATAGAGATTCTCCAACTTAAGCTCCTCAAGCCAAAATATATTTTTCTGGACGAGATCGACAGTGGACTCGACGTCGACGCCTTCAAATCCGTTGTCCGTATGATCTCCGATCTCAACCATTCAGAGAATTCATTTATCATCATCACGCACATTTTCGATATCATCGAACATGTTCCTGTCGATAAGGTATATGTCCTGGAAAAGGGAAAAATCATCGAAGAATGAGATCAAAAAATCATTGAAAAAATCAAGAAAGAAGGTTTTAACGCATCAAAGAAATAATGAAAACACTGAAAAAATTGCTTTCTCCTATCAAATATTTCAAACGGCATTATTTCGGGTTTATTTTGACATCGGCACGATTCTGAATACTACGACCGATCAATGCATTATTAATAAGTAAAGCTATCAAGGGAATAGAGATCAAGGACTATCACATGTTCAAAACCTATTTCATTATTTTCCTGATTTTGACCATCGTCAATTACGGAACGAACTATTTCATCAGAACCATGAGAAAAGTCACTGTCAGACTTTTTCAGGATAAAACATATAAGATCTATACAGAAAAATATCTCAAAGCGGACAATAACATCATAGAGACATTGGGTACGGGGCAAGCGAATAGTATCATCCAAAAGTGAAATGACAACCGAAGAATGATTCTCCATGATGTATTATTATGACCGGTTGTGAGAAATTTCATAAACATATGAACTGTATTTTGTGTTATCATTACAAGTCTTTGACGAACGACATTCAGCATTATACTCATGATATTTATCATAATGATTATATTTGCACGACGAGGGAACAAGAAGATGAGGATACTTAGGAATTCCAGAAGAGATGTATATATCAAAGCTGATAGATTCCTCATAAAGACGATCATGTCAAAATTTGAGATTCTCCAGAATAACAAGATAATAAAAGAATTGAAAACATTGCGCGATTTTTTTCATGAGCTCATCTACCGAGACAAAAAAGAGAGTACATGATTTATCATAGCTAGTGATATTCCGAGAGCATTGTTGGATTTTGCTAAAGTGGGATTAGTGTTCCGATACGGAATCCAGATATTCAACGGTACTGCCTGATTCGCAGAATTTACCTTGATATGGATGTTGATGAATCAAATCACGTGAACGCTTTTTGAGATCAATGACATCATGGGAAATTACTATGGCCAGATTGTTTTCGTAGAAAAATTATGGAATACTTTTGACGAGATACCGAAATTAAAAGGATACGAAGAAGGCAAGCAATTTAGATTCCATATGGGAAAGATACAGCTCGACAATATAAGCTTCAATTATGGAAACAAAAATATCTTTACTAATTTTTCGCTTCATATCCAAGGAGGAAAGAGGACAGCATTCGTCGGTGAAAGCGGATCAGGAAAGACGACATTATTGAAACTCATCTCATGATATGTCCATCCTATCAAAGGGAATATCATGGTAGATGATCAAATATTGAGCACTGTCGCACTAAAAGATTACTACAAGCACATAGGATATTTGACACAGGATCCAAGTGTCTTCGATGGTAGTATACGGGACAATCTCTTATATGGAACAGTCAAAAAACCTACCAAAAAAGAGATAGAAAAAGCCATAAAGCTCTCTAGATGTGAATTCATATACAATTTCAAAGATAGGTTGGATACCCAAATAGGGGAAAGGGGAATCAGGCTTTCCTGAGGACAGAAGCAGAGACTTGCTATAGCCAAGCTTTTCCTCAAAAATCCTAAGATTATCTTCCTCGACGAACCGACAAGTTCGCTCGACAGCTTTTCTGAAGAAGATATAGCCAAAGCATTGCATAACCTATTCAAAGACAGGACCGTAATCATAGTAGCGCATAGATTACAGACGGTGAAACAAGCTGACATCATCCACGTCTTGAATAAAGGAGGTAAAATCGTAGAAAGCGGAACCCATCAAGAATTGTTCAATAAAAAATGAATCTATCATAGGATGATAGAATTACAATCAGGATTTTAGATATATGATATACTATCATGCAAAAAGAAGTACGTATCAAGACAACAGACAAAAAGACGATATTCGGGACACTCGACACGCCCAAAGGAAAATCCAAGGGGCTGATCATTTTCGTGCACGGACTGACTGGACATCATAATGAGCATATTTTCTTCAATGCTGCAAAATATTTTACAAAGAAATGATATAGTACCTATAGGTTCGATCTCTACGGATTCTGTGCGCCGGCAAGGATATTGGAGGAAACGTCTCTCAAAACTCATGCAGAAGATACAGAAAACGTCATAGAATATTTCAGAAAACAAAAAATTAAAAACATTTTCGTCGTCGGCCATAGTTTCGGATGATTGACCTTATTATATTCTGACTTATCCAAGACATCATGAACTATATTACGGGATGCATCATTCGGAGATAAATTAGGGGAAGACGTTATCTACAATAAAAAGACAAAACAATATATCTTAGAACGATGAACAAGATATCTCATAGGGAAAGCTATGTATAACGACTTTTCTACAAAAGAAAAAGATCATATAGAAAAAGCGAAAAGGCTTATCACACCCACCAAAATCATCTGTGCAGGAAAGGGCATACTGAAGAGCTGAGGGAAAAAATATCATGAAATCATTCAGGCACCAAAAGCATTTACAATCATCGAATGAGCATCGCATTGTTTCGATGAAGAAGGCAAAGAAGAACAACTCTTCACAGAGACGTACGATCGGATAAAAAAATTTAGCAAATAATAGAAAGTATATGGATAAGATAAAAAAGCATTCAGCAGGAGGGATCGTATTGGATCCAAAGACAGAAAAAATATTATTCACCAAGAAAATGGCGAAGCAAAAACGCGTCGCTCGTGTCAGAAAGCTATTATATACTATTTTTGAAATCAAGCCTGAAGAAGCAATCAAAAAATTCAAGCTCTGAACGTTCACTAAAGGGAAAATAGAGAAAGGAATGACTACAAGAGAAGCGGCGATACAAGAGATAGAAGAGGAATGAGGTATCAAGACAAAAGACATCATAGAGAAAAAATACCTTGGATCGTTTCTCAAGAAAAAAGACTATGGATTCAAAGAAGTGGATATGTTCCTCTATATCCTCACCAAGGACTATCCTAATTTGAAACCGACCGACAAAAGACATATAGCCGCATTCGTAGAATTAGAAAAGGCGGAAAAATATATGCAAAACCAAGAAGAAAAAAAGTTCTTCTTAAAAATCAAAGATGAAATTACACAAGCGCTTTTAGCATACAAAGAACACAATAACGCTTTACTTGAAGAAAAAAACATCGATGTCACTGAAGTCGACCTTGGAGTCGAAAGATAATATTCAATACGAACTTTACTTGACTGGTCTCACCGAAGATACAGTCAGGAAAATTTCTGCCGAACAGCAAGAACCTGAACGGATGCTCCAGCATCGTCTGGAATGCTTGAAGATTTTCCAGAAGATGAAACTCCCGACCCGATGACCAAGCTTAGATAAGCTTAATCTAGACGAAATAGTCTACTACGCCAAACCACACAAAGATCATCAAGGATATGCAAACAACCGGGAAGATGTCCCCGAAGAGATCAAGCAAAAATTTCAGAGGCTAGGAATTCCTGAAGCAGAACAAAAATATTTAGCAGGAGCAGGTGGACAGTATGACTCACTCAATGTCTATCACAAGATCAAGGAACAGCGAGCGGAAAAGGGTATCATCTTCGAAGATATGCCGCAAGCGGTGAAGAAATATCCTGAGCTCGTAAAGAAACATTTTATGAAACTCGTACCCGCAGACGATCACGCATTCGCAGCATTGCATGGAGCCGTACGGAGCGGATGAACATTCATTTACGTACCAAAAGGAATCAAACTCACTGACCCCTTACAAGCGTATTTTCGCATGAATATCTACGCAGGCGGACAATTTGAACACACATTGATCATTATAGAAGACGAAGCCGAAGGTAGCTATATCGAAGGATGTTCAGCGCCGAAATTCGACAAAGCGTCACTGCATGCAGGACTGGTAGAAATCTATGTCGGAAAAAACAGTAAGATGAAATATTCTTCTGTCGAAAACCGATCGACAAACACATATAATTTAAATACTAAAAGAGCATTGGTAGAGGAGCATGGCTATATGGAACGGGTGAATGGAAATTTAGGTTCCTGTACGACGATGCTCTATCCATGTTCAGTCCTGAAGTGAGATCATAGCAAGACTGATATGTTGGGAATAGCCGTAGCAGGGCAGTGACAGAACCAAGATACCGGATCCAAAGTCATTCACTTAGGTAAATATACATCATCAAACATAGTGGCAAAATCCATCTCAAAAGCTGGCGGTATCAACACCTATCGTTGACTAGTCAAAATAGCAAAGACAGCTGAATGAGCGACTAATCATACCCAATGTGATGCATTGCTCTTCAACGACGACTCTATTTCAAACACTATTCCTTTAATTATTTCCGATAACGATAGCACTATCGTAGCACACGAAGCCAGTGCAGGCAAAATAGACGAATCTGAACTCTTCTACCTTATGTCCCGCTGACTGTCAAAGGATAAAGCGACCACCATGATCGTCAACGGATTCTTTTCTTCCGTCATCAAAAAACTCCCGCTCGAATATGCAGGAGAATTGAATAAGTTAGTCGAAATGGAGATGGAAGGTTCAATAGGATAATTTTTATTATTTTTTATAGACAACAATGGAACCAATCAGACCGAAAATAGGCGTAGGCGTCATGGTAATAAAGGACAAGAAGATCCTCTTAGGCAGAAGAAAGAACGCGCATGGCGACGGGACACGAAGTTTCCCTTGAGGGCATCTAGAGCTTAACGAAAGCGTAGAGGAGTGCGCTATTAGGGAGACGATGGAAGAAGCTGGTATCAAAATAAAGAATATCACCATGGGACCATTCACCAACGATATATTCGAACAAGAAAACAAGCATTATATCACCCTCTTTGCTATCTGCGAACATGAGGAAGGAGAACCGCAAGTCATGGAACCCGAAAAATGCGAAAAATGGGAACGGCATGAATGGGAGAACCTCCCAGAGCCATTATTTCTCCCTATCGTCAATCTCAGAAAACAAGGATATCATCCGTTTAGATAAAGTACCCATACCTCTTGATAAGGTTTTTGAGTTTATCGGCTAATTCAGGATCTATAGACTTACTTAGCTCATACAGCCTATTGATGCTGGTATTGTGCTTATTTTTTTTCAATATCGATTCCCGGATTTTGATATCCAGGGACTTATGATATTTTCTGATTACCTTTTTGACGAGTTCATTGATATATCCCTGGGCAATCATACCCGGATTGTAGAGACTTTCGACGATAGCGAGCTCCAAACCTGCAATAGGGAAAGCTTGCCCGCCGTGGTGGGTCTGAGTTCATATTTTGGTCTTTTTGGTCAATTTCCGGAAAAAAGGGAAAAGATTGTCCGTCTTGTTCTTGGCATACGTTTTGAAAACCACCTGTTTGTCGAACATAACGACCTCTGTAGCCTGTTTATAGTGATTGACAATAGTCAATTCATCAGGGATGTCATAAGAAGCTAGATTTAGCTCCAAAGCCTTCAGTCCACCGACATACCAGTTGCCCTTAAGAAAGTCAGAACAATGTTTTTTGACGATATTCCGATAGAACAATTCCAAGATCTGTTCCTTGGTATACGTATGATCGGGATCTTTGACAAAAAAGATATTTTTTTTGAGATTCTCCAGATATCCTCTGACTTTGAGATAATAGATCATCTTATACATTTTCTGGACGGAAAAATCATCGCCCATAGAGGATTTGAGTAGCGTGCCTACTTTTTCCCCGTCTATAAGCTTCCCTTTATATTTTATCAATTTTTTGACAAGATTGTCAAAAACCATATTAGACATACTATAGGAAGTACCTACAAAATAAACATAAAAAAATATAATGTTCCTTACAAAAAAATCAAGATGATTTTTCCATAAAAATCTGAACGGTTTTTCTATTGCATTCATTTCTGAAAACGATACAAAATCGTTTACCCAGATTTTTTATATTGCATCGCGATATGAACCAAATAGCTCTCATATGACAGATAGAAACCATGCAAAAGACAGTATGTCTGGACAACGTCCATGCTACATTTACAGAGAATGTCGACGGTTCATATGATGTCATATTGGAAATCAATTCAAACAAATTCCTAATCGCTGTAGAAAAAATAGAAAATCAGATAGAACGCCTAGAAATCATAGCTACAAAATGATTTGTAGAGATCAGCAACAAGATCATACGTATGATCAAAAAACTTATAGAGCACCTTCGATATAGACTCGACTAGAACTTAGACCCTAGAAAACATATATTCCCCTTATCCCTTGTCCCTGTGATTGAATGTCTGAAGAAAATAGCCTTATGATACAAGAATATGCCAAAAACCCTCTCAAAAATTATGCTATGAAAGAATATACGGTCAAACAGCATGAGGGAAATTTTATCTGTTGAGACGATATTGTCGTATATATAGTAGTCAAAGACAAAAAAATCGCTGATTATAGCTTCGACGGGAATTGTTCCAACATTACTACAGCAGCAGCAAGCTTCTTATCTGAATTCATTATAGGGACACCAATAGAAGACATCCTGCATCGAACCTATCAAACCATGATAGACCGTGGATTCGAAGTGTCGCCAAGAAGAAAAAGAGCAGCAGTTATTGCCATATTAGCGACAAGGAATGCAATCCACGAACATCTAAAAGACGGTAAGAAAGATACATTTGACGATCTGATAGAAGACTAATCAAGACATAAATTGACATATTTTTAACAAAAATGGCAAATATATGTCAAAAACTCACATAAAATGATATTGAAAACAATAGACAAATACCTAAATATGGAAAACACACAAAGAGATAGAGTAGACAGGACATGTCCTTGATACCCAAATCCAATCCATATCGATCTTTATTCGTTACTATAACAATGAAGCCGATAAAACACCTTTTGATCAATATCATCGTGAACGGAGCAGTATTATACGCAATCGTACACTATGTACCAGAATTGTGATTCAAGATTCAGACGATATACAAAGATGTCTACATCATTTTCTGAATACTCGGATTGGTATTTTGGCTCATAAACTCAGTCCTCAAGAAAATCCTTATGGTTATGACATTGCCGGTAAAAATGGTGACACTAGGACTATCATCATTATTACTCAATATCATCGTCCTCTATATCTTCGAACAAACAATGAACTATCTGGATTTAGGAATAACCGTGACATTGGGAACTATAACTCAAACACTCATTCTCTCAGTCATTCTCAGCGCAATATACTTTTTAATTAAAAAAATAATATAAAAATGAAAAAGGGAAAAACATTCTATTTGTTCCTCATCATCTTCATCTTCATATTTCTCTGGATACCATATTTCCAGAATGTTGCGACGCCAGTGCCTATCTCGTTCTTCTGAGGCACACCAAGCTTCATCTCTATTTATCCATGGATACTGTTCCTAGGTATGATAGAAGGAGTGTTGATAACTATCTACATACAATCCATCCTAAAAGATATAAAATATTCAGAACCTACCAAATTCGACCTTAACCAATAAACAAAAAATATCAAAACAAGACATTCATCCTTCGGATGGTATTTGGGCCTCGCCCGTATATTTCTTATCTATTTGATATACGTGAGTGCAGCGAGCAAATATACGCGAAGTAAGTAATTTTAGATTATTAAT
This sequence comes from uncultured Candidatus Peribacteria bacterium, assembly GCA_964547365.1. Lineage (GTDB taxonomy): Bacteria > Patescibacteriota > Gracilibacteria > Absconditabacterales > Absconditicoccaceae > CAJBLF01. The sequence goes on from CAZJMP010000014.1 coordinate 13,492, forward strand.
AAGTGAGTATTATGAGCAAAACGTACAATGTAACGAGAGAGGTTGCAGCCAAATGATTGAATATATCTACCAGGACCATCGATAGGTATATCAAAAGCGGAAAATTATCGTATAAGAAAATCGCTAACAAGGTATTATTAGCAAAAGAGGAGGTATTAGCGCTTAAACAAGAGTTCGCTACGCTTCACCAAGAATTGAGTACAGAGATCATCAATCAAACATCTACACCGGCAACCACTACAAATCTAGCAAACAAAGGTATGGAAACCGCTATCGATCAAAAAATAGAGAAGTTCTTTCTCATCTTCAAGGAAAAAGAAAAAATGCTCGAAGAGAAAAATAAGATGATATTCGTTCTTCAACAAAGAGTGACTGAATTAGAAACTAAAATCCAACATATGGTTGCATTGCCTGATTACAACAAAGAGAAACAGGAAGCCATCATCGAAAAGCAGAAACTGGAAGAGAAAATAGGACAACTCAAAGGCATGATCAAAAACGAAAAACTCAAAAATCTTATATTCATAGGATTATCGCTCATATTCATCGTCGTAGCGGGATTCTTTATGCTCAAGGGATAAAAAGTCTAAAAAACAATAGATAAGAAGCCCTGAAAATCCTTTCTGGGTTTTTTATTATATTTTTATTAATTTGTATTGACTTTTAATATAAAATTAATATATTATGGAAACATTTAACTCTCTTACCTACCGTAGAGCATGTTAAAGACACTTATCCACTATCAATTATACATTATCATAGGAATACTCGTTTTCCCTATTTTTGCATTTATCATTTATTTTGCCAAAAAACTCATAGATAGAGCGAGATTTGTCAGAGCATTGCATAATATGAAAAAACCGCTGATGGAAAGGATAAATAGCATAGAGACCATTTACGAGACGAAAGAGAAAAATGCGGAAATCAATATGATCATCAATCAGATTAGAAACGACATAGATACACTGAAACAGGATATCTACATATCTCAGGACGGATTCCAATTGGAGAAAATCGATCAGATAGAGAAGGAGATCCATATGTTCTATGAAAAGATGCAAGGACAAGAAGAAACAGCGAATCAGGGAGCATCGACAGGACAAACATTTTTTCAAAACACCCCTAAAGCTACGACACAAATCTTCCAAAATACTACGACACAGCAGCAACAACCGGCAGCAACAACCAAGATAAGCAACGAGAATTTCAGCAAATTCTTGGTGGTATATAGAGAAAAAGACAAAGTGATAGAGGAAAAAAACAGGTTGCTCAACGAAAAAAACAAGTCTATCTATGTCCTTCAGCAAAAGCTCACAGAAGCCGAACAGAAGCTCAAACAATATATCAATCAAGAAAAAAGCAATCAAAACAAGGATAAGATAATCGAAGAAAAGATACAGTTTATCCAGACACTCCAGCAGAGACTGCAAGAAGTTGAAAATAAATTCAGGAAGATAGCGTTGCTTCACAAGAGTATCACCGAAAAGGAACAAATAAAAGATCAGATCATAGAAGAGAAAAACCAATTCATTATGAGTCTGCAAAAAAAACTAAGCGATATAGAGCAGAAACTGCAAAATATGGTGACAATCAACGAAGACAACAAAGAGAGATTCCTCAACAGGAAACTAAGCGATATCGATCAGAAAATCCAAGCGGAAAAAAGAAAAACACGAATTTTCATCGCGTTATTCATTCTCTTTCTCTTGGTCGGGATAGCATGATTCGTTTTCGTATACAATTTCTATGTACAAAACGTGTGAGCGTACACTATTTAAATATGCGCAGCAATATCTCTTCAAACTCTTTTCTGCAAGGCGCATAATTCTTGCTTTCCAATCGCTGTTTGAAATTCGTATGACAAAATTTTACCGTCTGTTCCAATCATTTTTCAGGCATACCCAAATAGGTCTCTATATCTCATTTTTTGAGAATGAATATATTCTTATCATAAAGCTCATCTATATTTGAGATAAGCTGTCTGTACTTCTGAGGGAAAAGATTCCTAATGGTATCGACAAGCTTATTGTAATTACGATGAGTTTTTTTGCTTTTTTTGAGCCCCATATAATAGGATTTGGCTTGTTTATAATAATAGCTCAAGTCATTCTGAGTCATGAATCCATAGTCTACGATATTATCCCGATCTCCAATAAAAAACGATTGCAAACCGAATCTTCCAAGAAATTTATTCCAAAGTTTATAGCTTCACTTTCCATTGATATTGATGATTTCGTAATCGGTGATTTTGCTCTTCCGTTCAGGGAGCGTATGAAGATATCTTAAGTAAAATTCAAAGAAATATGCATCGGTCTCACCTTCGACCATGATGATCTTGTTGACGAAGAATATCTTTGACAGATTCTCAAATTTCAAGAGATGGACAAGACTCGATTCATCAGAAGACAAAGAGAAAAAAGGATTTTTTATATGCGTCGCTCATTGGATTTTTGCGACTCTATATACATTCCCGATATTGGATTCATTGATAAAAAGAGGAGAGTAGGTAGAAAGGATAAATTGAGTCCCTATATTCTTATTGATCTTTTCTATCATTCTGGCGAAGCTTCTCTGCATCTGGGGATGAAAATGAATTTCAGGCTCATCTATGATGACCATATTATGTTTGAGGTCATATCCATACATAGTAAATATCATAGAAAGAAAGGATTGTTCACCATCGCTCAGCTCAGAGAATGGGATATAATTTCCAAATGTATCTATGAGATAAAATTCCAACAATCCGTCACGATATTCCACCGTCAGTGTCTTATTGAAATATTTCTTGATGATAAAGACAAGTGAAGTATAAAATTCGGACGCTTCCAATCTTTCAGGGAAATTAGCGATCTCTTTCTTGGTCATTTTTAGGCTTCGATGATTGGATATGATATTCCATATTTTTTTGACACAGAGATAGAAGCCGATATGTGCGTGATGAGAAGAAGAATTTTTGTCGCCTATAAGTTCATTCCATGTATGAGGATTTATCTGATGAGGAATGTATTTCAGATCCCTATTCATCGAAATGAAAGCTACACCATTTTTGAGCGGGATAAGCGGTTCTTGTTCTCACGCCCTTTCAAATTCATTGTAGATGTCTACACAAATCTGAATAAGCTCCAACGTCTGCAAATACAGTAAAACAAACTTCCCTTGAGGAGAAAGCTGTTTTTCATCTACCACGATGATATTCTTTTTGCCGTCAAAAGAGCAATGCAAGACAAATGAAGTTGGGATGTTATGGATATCCTCATCGCAGAAATCAGGATATTTGATAGATAATGTGCTATATTTCTCGATTAACATATGGAAGATATCTTTGTGTTTGATGATATATCTCATATTGTCATAATCATGTTCTGTGATAGACAATTCTATGATCAACTCAGAAGGCTTATCGCGATAAGCAAAATGAGCATGAAGTCATTCTGTATATTGTGTATGTACAACGATAGTTTTTTTTTGCTCCAAAGGAGTAGTGCTTGATACATAGGTTTTATCATAGAGATAATCATTCATGAGACCGACCTTGAACAATTGATGAAGAATCGTCAAAAATCAGCTTTTACCTGCACCATTTGGTCCAATCATGACATTTACATTATTGTATTCTCTGTTATGAAAAACAACACCTTCGGCCTTATTAAGGTCAGGATGATACGGATAGCTCAATAGATTGGAAATCTTGATATTTGCTAGTTGCATACGGCAAACCTAGAGTATAAATACTTGTATATTCGTACGATATAAGTATACTCAAAAACGCAAATTTTGCAAATTTACAGAGATAGCACAATATGGACGACAGATTATTTTCATTCAAACAGAAATCACAAGACTTCATAGTCACTGAAGAATTGCCTTTTGCATTGTCTGGAACGGGAGATGTGTTTTTTGTGCTCTTTGAAAAGAGGAATCTGAATACCATGGACGTGGTGAATCATATTTGTTCGATGTGTGATATCTCTAGGTTAGCCTTATGAATCGCCGGACTCAAAGACAAAAAAGCCATAACAAGACAATGGATATGCATCTATAGAAGCGCACTCAAAAAAATCTGATGAGAAAACGCTTTTTTGGATGCAATAGGAGACGTAGCAACGGTCCTAAAGACAGGACGACACACAGAACCTATAGGCATGACCATACCTATCAAAAATAGCTTTTATATAAGATTAAGAGCAAACAAGAAATTGAGTTTGAAAGAAAAAGATATTTCCCACAAAAAAATCTTAAGTCTATTCCAAAAAGGATTTCCCAATCTCTTTGGTAATCAAAGATTCGGTATAAGCTGAATAAATCCGAAGCAGGGAAGCGATATTCTCCAAGGAAGATCTAACATCAAGGACAGAAAAGATATCATTTTCAAAATACAGGCATATGCAAGCAAGATCTTCAATGAATACGTAATATCAAGAACAAAAAAATGATTGCAAATCCTGGAAGGAGATATTATCATAGACACGACAAACACCAAAAAGAATCGATATTGAATCTATCAAGCAAAAACAGATACCGTCAAACTCTTTGACGATAGCAAAAAAGACGAACAATTTTTCCGTTATCCCAATACCACAAAAGGAGAGATTACCTTCAATAAGGATACTATGATAATAACATGACCTGTGGTAGGGTATAATCTTTTGTTGGCTCCCAAAGAAAGCTTTGCAGGAAACAAAGAAAAAGGATTGCTTGATAAGAATAGTATATCCGAAAAGAGTCTGAAGCTATGCAAATCATACAAAATATTCTGAATTAGAAGACCGATTCGAGTGTTTCCCCAAAAAGTAAGCGTACATATGCAATGAGACGACATTCTCCTCAATTTCACTTTACCAGGATGATCTTATGCAAGCATCATGATAGAGGAGTTACAAAAGACCGTAGGAGTGTATATAGAATAATCTCTATAAGAATTTATTTTTTTATTATATATCCATGCAGGAATCCAAAGAGTTTATACCTCATATCACCACAAAGGAGGAGCTTGACGCTCTCTACAAAAACATAATGAAAAATAAAGAGCTAATAGCTGAAAATCCTGATAAGACAGCACAAGAAATCTTGTCTATCTATGATGCAACAGCAGCTATGGAAGGCAAAGCATATGCTTTCAAAAAAAACGATGAAAAGGGGAAGAGGGAATATACGGTTTCTCTAGGGCAACAACAAGAGATGTACAAAACCATAGAGATCGTCTACAACAAAACAATAGGGTATACTATAACCATCCAAAAATACGGATGAACGACCATCAAGATCAATAGATACGAAGAGAGAGGAGAGGATATCTTCATCCTCAAAAAAGAAGAAGGAGAAGAACATTTCACCATCAAAAGCCAATCGGATGATACCAACAAAAAAGCTGAAGCGGAAACCATCATAGAAGATATCTACGCATATGTTTTATCACCAGCGTCAATACAAGAAGAATGAGATACAAAGTAGAAGAAAAAGATATCCAAACTATACGGAAGAACCTCAATACCATACTTCAAAAAACCGATCTCTATCACAGAAATACGCCACACGGATTATCATGCTATTATCGCATATGAAAAAACAGCAGAAAGCTGCTCTTTTATCTCAACATCAGAAAAAAAGAGGTGATATTTGGGATTAGCCATCGAGGGACCGATATCTTGGAAAAGTTCCCATTATTGCCGAGTCTAGCAGATGAAACCAAAATAAGCGTGATGAAATTCAGGATAAAAAAATGGGAGGATATAGAGAAAAAAGGCATTCAAAAGCTAATAGAGGTCATTCTATCAAGCCAGCTTGATTTCATAAACCAAAAACATATCGTAATACCTCAAAAAAAATAAAAACACCATTATGCGCAAAAAACACAAAAAAGGGAAAAGGATGCTCATACTGAGCTTATGGAAAATGAAGAAAAAGGAGTTCTGGATAGAATGTATCACCCTCTATATATCGATATTGATAGCTGTTTTATTCGTACAAGTCATCATATTGAAAGTAGAGACGGAGATACTCATATTCTGCCTCACCAAATCGCTCTTTACGACTATTGTCAACGTCTTGCTTATCATGCTCGGACGACAGATAAGATTCGTTCAGAAATATTGGTTCATTGAAACCATCGTGTATACCATACTAAGTATACCTTACGTAGAAATAAGCACTATCTATGCCTATAAAAGAGACTTCCCATTGTTATTGAAAATGTTGGAATGGTACGCGATAACTTATTTCGTTATGGGATTGGGTATCAAGAAGTATATGAGATGGACAAAAGAATTCTTCACAAAAGTTCTAAGAAACTGAAACCTGTTTGTTTATCAATCAGGTTTTTTTGATGAAAAAAGAATAAACCAAATGTTTTTTTGACAAATACATATTTTTATATATAATATTTTATAGTTAAATTTTAGTATCTCTAAAAAAAATAACAATGGATAAACTTCAAGAAAAAGAAGAATTCAAAGTATCTGCCTCTCACGACCAAAAAAAAGAGGAAATCTGGAAAGTGCTCAACGAAGCAAGATTCCCTCACGATCGACAAGAGTACAACGGTTCTTTTGATGACGGCAATCACCCCGGCGATTCTACCGAATACAAAATAGGAAAAGAAAGCGTAGAGGAGGAAAAAGGCGAAATAGCATTTCATATTGATGAAAAACATACAGACACCAACGTCTTCGAACGGACACAAGAACATCAAGCGATGTTTCCTCTCATAGATACAATCATCCCCAAGATGAAAGCAGGGAAGACAGTTTCTTTTCTCATGAAACAGGAGAAAATAGAACAAAAATGATGACGAAATGAAGCGGTAGGACCAGCTGTTCCCGCAGAAGAGCTCTACAACCTAGGAGAGACATTCGCTAGGCAAAAGAATGCGCTCATAGGAACCAAAGCCACGTATATCACCTTCAGACCGATGAAACAGGATCCATTGACAGTAAGCATCATGGCAACTATTATAGAATATCCAGTGACCTCAGGAAACAAGGACAAAGACATTAAGCAGATCAGTCTTCTGCCGAACTATATCATCTTCAAAAAAGAGATAAAAGGAGAGGAAGTGAAAGAATTTCTTAAGAACGTAGCATAAGAATTTACCCGATACAACACCATGAGCAGCCTCAATAGTATAAAAGAAAAAAAAATGAATGACCTGCATTCTGC
>CAZJMP010000015.1:0-6457 GCA_964547365.1 uncultured Candidatus Peribacteria bacterium
ATAGATATCTATAGCCTGCGATGCAGCATATCCTATTACTCCTAGTGCTGCTCCTACTGCAGTTCATAATCCTGGAACAACGCTTCCTGCAGCTGCACACGTCGCGATGATACCTACTGCAGTCAATGCTACTGAGACTCAGAATTGTACCCGTTGATGCTCGCTTTTGGTGGTAGATCTCACTTCATTCAATTTTTTATATGCCTCTGCTTCATCCAATCATTCACAAAGCACCCAGACATCGAATCATGTCGAGATCAGATCAAGGAAAGCTACTCCCTTGATACCTTTAAGGAATCAACTCACTCATTTACTCTCGGTCAACACTTTAGCCATAGACATCATTTCATCTACATTATCAGCCGATCTCAATACTGTTATCACTTCCTTATTTAGCCCTTGTATAGCATCTACTTCTTTTCCTGCTTTGATAAGCGTAAAATCCGCTTCGGTCAGCTTCATGAGATTTTTTGCTTGGCTAGGATCGATAGTCTTGAGTATGGATGCCGGCAATTTTCTATCTAGCTTTCCTAGCATACCTACAGCATCCAAGGTTCATTCATCCATATTCTTAGCCACCTTCTCGAATTCTTTCGCTGATTTGGATAATGCTTTCGCCTGGAATTGCGTCAGTTTATTGTTGTTTGCTGCTTCTCTCGCCAATTGTTCGCTCAGGTCCTCAAATTGAGATTTCATTTTGATCGCAAATTGCTCTGGTGTCTTGAGATCTATGGTATTCTCTATTTTCCTCGCTTCCTGCAGTTTGTAGATTTTATCGGTGGCGAGCACTCAAAGTCACAATCATCCTCCGGCCACCACTCATGTCTCGATATTTTCGCTCTTATTTTTTTTCTTTGTTTTTGATTTCTCTTCCTCCTCTTGTTCTTCCTCCGTAGCTTCCGTCGATGCTTTTTCTTCCGTCTCTTCTGTCGTGGTAGTTGCACCACCTATTGCTGCAGTAGCCGCTATCGGCGCAGTCATCAGATCACCGCTTGTTTTCTCTATCTCTACAGGGACATTGTTCCCTTCTCCATCATCAAGAGTAACGTCATATTCCGTTTTGTTGTTTTCATAATATGGCTTTACCATTTTCAAGAGTTGCTCTTTGGTAACCGATATCTCTTGTGTCTCCGTCTTGGATACGGGTATAAATCATGTCAAGGTTCATTTTCATGTCACATTCAACGAGAATGCATCATCCTTGAAAGCGATATCATTCACGGTAATGCTTTTTACCTCTGCTTCTCCAAAGCTTGTCTGAGTAGTGAATGCATTGATTTTTATCTTGAGCTTTGCATTTCATATCTTTATAGATTGGCTTGAGATATCAAAATCTATAGTTGTAGGACATCATTTCTTTTCGAGAACATCTTTGTCGGTTCCATAATCTATAGTCACAGGGAACGCTTTTGCGTTCTTGATAGAACTTGTGATAGCAGCATTCCTTTTTTTGATATCCTCTGCTGTCATCTCTCATGTCTCTGTAGTTGTCGGAGCCGTCTCTTTTGTCGTTTCTGTTTTAGATTTTTCCTCTGTCGTGGTTGTTGTCGTAGTGGTAGGCGTTACGGTTATCCCTGCCTTCAATGCATCCAATTCACTATCGGTCTTTGCCATCTGTATTTTTTCCTGTTTCTCCTTTACGAAAGTAAACACTTTCTCAGCTGTAGAAGGCGATATATTCACCAGCATCTTTTCAAAGAAATTCAATTTTGACGTATCGAACGTTTCTCCCATATCCTCATCTGACGTCATCATTTCTTTGAGTTTACTACCAAACATTCCTACAATGCTTCATTTGAGGAATCATAATTCTTCTTTGAGGTCTTTCAGATACACATTAGCGACCTCTTCTTTTTTCTGCTGGAGAACGTCTTCTGCCATTAGAACACTTTAGATAAAAGTTTAAACATCACTTCTCATACATCCACCATCTCGTCACCGTATTTCACTGTCTGTTTAGCGACCTTTATATTATCCAATCATCTGACAAGCTCTTGGGATACATTTCCTCATGCCTTGATGATCGCATCATCCTGTTGTATCAATACTTTCATCAATCCGTCCACATCGTTACCTTGTTTGAGCGCTGTCTTTACGCTGCTATTCAATTCTCCCAACGCAAACAGTTCCGATATATGCGATGCCTTGAAATCAAGATCCTTGAGTTTTTTGAATGCAGTGAGCTCTTGGTCGTTGAATAGCTTTGTCTGATCCCTGAATGTCTCCAGTCATTCCAGCTGGTTCTTGTAATATTTACCGGTGATGGAGCTATTTACGTCAATATCATATCATTTGATCTTACTATTGAGATCAGTCAATTCCGTGTCCACGGCTTTATAGACCTCATCTCTATTTTTGATGAGATCCGCAGAAGCTTCTACGGTCGAACCGCTAGGGATATTCTCTACCACTTCATCTGCTGCAGTCACTGTAGATGATACAGAAGGAGTGACTACTGTCGATTGTACTATCTTTGGTGTAGACTCTTTGATAAATACATTGAGCTGATCCAATGTCGTCGTGCTTTTGACTTTTCTTCAGACTTTTTTGGCTAACTCTTCCAATCATCGTCCTTCTTCCACTGCCGACAGATCTATCTTGTCGATATTATTTACGAGTCCGGCCAATTCATCTCCGTTTTTGCATTTCATATATCCAAAGACATCTTCCATGAATTTCGCCTTCTTGGTCTCTCCTGCTACATCTAGCGCCTTGAGCTTGGTATCGTACTTGGCTAGATTATTCAATACCTTAGTCCTATTACCTGACTTTAATGCTTTTCTGAAACTCTTGCTGGTATCGAAATATTCGCTTATCAGTTTTCTGGTCATAGGACTATCTGTATCTGGTCTAATATATCCTCATTCTTTCAGCATATTATCGACCGTAAGGTTTTGCACTCACAATTCTGTTTTCCGTTTAGCTCCATGATAATCGATAATTTCCTGAGCCTCGCTAATAGTCATATTTCCGTTTTTCCATTTTCTATCGAAAAGTTTATATCAGTTACTTCCATGATATGCTTGCATCCTCAATGTCTTTGCTGGCCGATTATTTCCCTTGATGAATCTATATAATCTTCTTCCCGGCAACAATCTTCCCGGATCCTTGCCTAATCATCTGATCCGATTTTTTCCTGCGGTAAGGGTCAATTTCGATCATCAGCTTAAAATAGCTTTTCCGGCTTGCCACATCACGAACGCTGCTATCGTCACTCATACGATACCTCATTTATCCCATGCTCGTTCGAGCACTGCGATTAATTTTCCTCAGATATACATCAACGTCCTTTCCAATCCCGTACTCTTATCATCTGCTTCATGCACGAATGAGACGCCAAGCACGATATCTTTCTTGAATATATAATAATCATCTATCGTTTGCTTGAGTTCTGCCATATCTGCTTTGGTAGCAGTTCCATTGGCTATCTTGGTTTTGATAGCTAACACTTTGGTGCTATATGCTGCTATTTTATCCGTATAACCTATCTCTTTGAGCATCTTCTGTTTATCTCCCGCTTCCATATTGAGCCGAGCGTCTCCCAATCATATGAAGAAATTATCAAAATCGACCATCTGATTATCTTCATCATTGATCTTGGTGTCAAACTCCGTGCATATATCGCTCACGTCCCCCTTGAGCGTTGCATCCGCATTAATATCTGTCGAAGCTGTAGCCTTATCCAAGGTATCGCCTATGAGATCGTTTTTATCCTGATCCACTTCCTTGATCGCTTTCTTGGTATCTTCCACCATCTCATCATTGGAAATATTATATTTCTTCAATACCGCCATGACTCCGGTAAGTTTCTGATTATAATATATGTTTTCCATCTTGGTATTTATCGCTTCCATGGTATCATCATCTTCCATAGCAGCATCTATCTTTTCATCATAGGTTTTTTTCAATTCCTCTGATGCTGTAGCATAATCCGTGATGCCAAGTTTTTCCGCAATCAATCTCCTGACGAGCACTTTCTCTTTCTGATGCAAGAATACTTGAACCTTCAATGTCTTCCTATATGCCTGATATTTTCGTACCGTTTCTTTATCTAATTTGGCTAATTCTTCAGCGGATGCTCAACTACCGGAGAATCGATCTAATGGATTGATCTGTTTGCCGATATCCTTCGATACCTTAGCGCCGAAATCATCGAGTTTTTTACTAAATTCACTCGTACCATCCAAGATATCTCCCACATCACTTGATGATTCATCCAAAGCGCATGGCATAGTCCCTGTATGTTTTTCGAACTTATCCTCACCATTCTGCTCACCTAGCATATCTGAACCGGACTCGCCCGCTACTGATCCATACACAGCAGCAAAGAATTCATTGACCGCTGCTCAGAGGCTATCGTATTGCTCTTTTTCTTCTTTGCTATGGTCTTCATACAGATCATCAAACGATTCAGGATCATTGGACTCATATCCAGGTTTTTTCTTTCGATCAAAGAAATCATTCAGTGACCATTTCCCTGTAGATAATCCATGGATTACATAATAGAGCCCTCCTCCTACTGCAACTACCTTGGTTACAGATCGGACTTTCTGAAGGAATGTCTTTTCGCTCCATGCTGTCTTTGCTTTTTTCTCTTTATTACCTCCAAACAATGCTTTGAGTCATTTCCATACCAACACTCAAGCTCATATACCGAGTGCTATACGACCAGCATTTTTCCGACCATGATTATCTTCTGCCTTGTCGCTGAATCCATCTATCTGTCTTTTGAACCAGTTTTTCTTTTCTCCTGTTTTTTCCTCTTTGGTCTTTTCTGTAGTTTCCTCTTTTGTCTCCTCTTTTGTTTCTGTTGACACTCCGGATTTGAGCGTGGTGAGTTCCGTCTTGGAAGAATCCAAAGCCACAAGCATCTCTTCATACTTTTTAATCTCTGATTCAAGTTTGGTTATCTCCGCCTTTGAGGTAGCATCCGTTTTGCCTTCTAGTTCCTTGAGCTTGGTATTGGCTTGTTCCTTAGCTGACTCTATCGTTGTCTCGAGGGTTTCCGTTTTGAGGAGCGCTTCTTCAGCTTTTGCTTTCTTGAGCGTTTCGTCCTGCTGTTTTTTGGCTTCAGCCAAATCACTGGTGATCTGGTTCACGTCCGTCTGGAATTCCTCTACTTTTTTCGTTTGATCGGTCATGATGTATACTCCAAAATTTAAAGGTCATAAAATACAAAAATATTATATCCGGAAATGATTTTTTTTACAAAAAAAGCCCTCTAGTATTAATAGTAGGGCTTGACATTATTTTTAATGTTATATAATTATACAATTTGACCTAATATCTCGAAAAAACGGGCGATATCGCTCTCATCATTATACACATACCCGCTCATCCTGCAGGTACCCGGTTTCTTGAAATGCTTATGTAACGGATACGCACAATGACCGCCACAGCGGATAGCGATATCCTGTTCAGCGAATGTTTCCCCGATATTGTTGAAATTGGTGTTATTGGAAAGCACAAATGAGAAAACAGCCACTCTGTCCATCGTTAATGGTCAGAGAATCTCTATTTTATTCTTGAGTTTTGAAAATCCTTCCAGACACAGCTTCACCAATTGCTGTTCGTGTTCCCGGATCTTTTTCATTCCTCCGATGGAGGTGATGTATTCGATCGCTTTTGCTAAACTTACTGCTCAGATAATATTTGGAGTTCATGCCTCGAATTTGTCAGTATTAGTCGCCAAGGTATGTCATTCGATGCTTACATCCTCTATCGTTCATCCTCCGCGGATCATCGGAACTAATTTTTTTATCCAATCTTTTTTCAGATATACCGCTCATATTCCGGTGTACGCCATCATTTTGTGTCCTGTAAAAACGAGGCAATCACATCCGATATCCTGCACATCGACAGGAAAGTTGGGAACCGATTGTGAACCGTCGACGAGGAAAAACGTATCTTCGCGAAGTTTGGATTTGATTTTTTTCACATCGTAGATCTTTCCGGTGACATTGGAAACATGAGCTACGGAAACGACTTTTACCTTGTCGGTATATTTTTTGTCGAAATCGTTCCGATCAATCTCATACGTTTCATCGATATTGAAAAATTCAATCGTAAATCATTTTCTCTCAGCCAGAATCTGTCGTGGCAAAATATTTGCATGATGCTCTCGAATTCAGAGAAGAACTACATCTCACGTTTTTATGATATCAGAAATCACAAGCGATTGAGCGATCAAATTGATTCCATAGGTCGAATTGTAGCTATAGATGATTTCACTCGCTTTGCAGTTCAACAATTCTCCCACAAGTTGTTTGGAATGATGATATGCTTCTTCTGACCTTTCGGACAATGGATAGAGTCCGCGATGGATATTCGCATAATCGGTCGCCACGAATTCGGAGACACCGTCGATGACATATTGGGGTTTCTGCGTCGAAGCTGCGTTATCGAGAAAAACCAGTCCGGGATTATTTTCGAATATCGGGAAGTCGTTTTTTAGCAT
>CAZJMP010000015.1:6557-20339 GCA_964547365.1 uncultured Candidatus Peribacteria bacterium
TGTTTTTCCGTCCGTGCCTTGAAGACTTCCAATGCCTCATCATGTAACAATTGCTGTACAGGAATATTTCTGTTGGTGAAATCTTTTTTGACATCTTCCCGGAATGCGCTATCGTCGAATCCTATAGCTGCAGCATCGTGTTCCGTATTTCCGTAATACATCTTTTCTATTCTCGCCCGTGAAATCGCTCCGTAACACATCGGACATGGTTCGCATGACGTATAGATTTCACAACCCGACAAATCAAACGTTCATAGTTTTTTGCATGCATCGCGAATAGCCACTACCTCACCATGCGCAGTCGGATCATTCGTTGATGTCACCTGATTCCGCCCCCTACCTACAATTTTTCCGTCCTTGACGATAACCGCACCGAATGGTCAGCCAGCGTTTTTCTGCATATTTTCCAGCGAAAGCTTGATAGCTTCTCTCATAAATGTTTCTTGCATAATACTATGATGAAATGATAAATGGCCTTCGGCCGATAAAATGATAAACAATTTTTATCGCGAAGCGTTTATCGTGCGAAGCACTTTTATCGCGAACATTAGTGAGCATTTATCAATGTTTAGAATTTACTGACAATCACCTTATCCTTTTCCAAGCTTCATAGATCGATTTCCGACAATGAAGCAAAGTCTTTGTAATATTTTTTCAAGAGCTGATAATTCCTGATCTGATTGGGTATATCCGATAGGTTGTTGATATAATATTTTTTGCCATCCAGAAACACGATAGACCTTTGTCATCCTGCAAGATATTCTATATGATGCAATCATGGAAATCATTGATAGAGCATCTCTATCTGTTGCGTCAATTCAGCCGCAGGGAGCTTGTAGAACATTCCGGTAAAATCATTCATTCCGCTCATATATTCTGGCATATCGAGGATCTTTATTCCGTTGGCGATAGCATTGCCCGAATACAAGGGAAATATAGTTTCCCCAATCAAAGCATATCTCAGCTCTTGATTCCTGATCACCATATCGATAGGTCTAAACGTCAATTTCACGAAAACCGTATTGGAAGAGCGATAGTCAACACCCACATCAGTGATCATAGGATATTGCGCAATGATGTCATTTACCATCCTTGAACGATATCGTTTGACGACATAATAATTTTCATCCTGAAGCCGTTTCTTTATATGTTTATAGAGATACGGCTCATCATATCGAGCTATATCACCCGAATCATAAAGGACTCTTTTTATGGTGTATTGATGATCGAAAAGTGAGTTTTTTAGCAGTAAGAATCCTCAGTAGATAAGTGCGAAGATAATGAATATAATCCGAATTATCTTTATAGAAAAAAAACGAAATCAGACCTTGATTTGCTTCTTATCTGATTCGATGGGAGTGTACGTTCTCTTTATTCTTTTGACTGGTTTGGGAACAACGAATTTTATCATCTGGCTATAGAACTATAAATTGACTGCTATTTAAAGCAATTTGTAGTGAATGTTTATTACACGATATAGAAGATATAATAAAGGATATACGTAAGGACTGTACCGAAGACAATGCCTCATGCCACTTCCAGCGGCGTATGGCCCAACCTTTCCTTGAGCACTCATTTTTTCTGTTTCTGAAGTATAGATTCAAGCTCTGTCCTCAAATCATTGATATAATGGGCATGCTGTCAGGTTTCATATCTCAGGTTCATCGCATCATAGGCAAAAAGTACGCTGAATGCAAATGCTACAGCAAAAAAGACACTATCGAAGCCATATTGCAATCGTACGAGCATCGTCACGCTACTTGCAAGTCCGCTATGAAACGAAGGGAATCCTCCGGAAGCGAATATGTGTCAGGTATAGATGCGTTTGTATCTGATGATATCTATGATAACCTTGGTAAATTGGATAATACATCCGACGATGATCACGAGAAAAATCGGATACATATGAAATCCTCTTGAAAGAAGTCCTTTTAACCCAGCTATTGCATACTCTATCATAAAAAGATTGGCTTGAAATAAAGCGTATATAGTATGTAGCGAAAATAGACCAAAATGCAATAATTAATAGACTAAATTAGCTTCAAGCAGAAAGTTTAAAGCTATCATATAACTAATGAGCTTACACTTGAAGCTTCAAGCTTTGTGCTTCTTGGAGAAGTCCTATTGCATTATCGGTCTAAAATACTAAAAAATATGCAAACATGGGAAATGGAAAGATAGAGAATGGAAAAATGGGAAAGTTAATCTTTCAAGTCTCAATGTTTCAATTTTTCCATCTTTATTTCTACGTCTTGTATGCAACTTTTCATCACTCCATACAAAAAAAAATCAGATACGGTCATCATCGAAAATGCCGAGATTTTGTCGCAAGTGAGAAAAGTCTTGAGAGCGAAAATCGGAGATACAATACGGATACAGTCGCCTGTGTATGAAGCAACGATGACGAGATATGAAGTCCGTATAGACCAGTGGGATGATAAGGAAATCATAGGAACGATTCTTTCTGAACACCTTCACGAATTAACTCCCAAATATACATGAATGATTATTTCTATGCCGAACAAATGGGAAAAGGCGGAGCTCATTGTCCAAAAATTGAGTGAAATAGGGATCGATAAGATTATATTCTGGCCAAGCGAAAGATCCGTCATCAAAGAACGAAACGGTAAAAAAGAGGAAAGGTTGCAAAAGATCATCAAAGAAGCTGTGGAGCAATCGCGATGACGAAAATTACCTGAAATTCAATTCACGACTGATATTCAAACATATATTGGAAATGCCGAGGTGATTGTCTTCGACAAACACGAACAAGAATGAGCCCAAGGAAATATTGTAAAATCCGATAAGGATATTGTATGAATCATCTGACCGGAAGGAGGATTTACCGCAAAAGATTATCAACAATTCGAAGCAGCACATCCGCAGATCATCGGTCTGGGAGAAACTGTTTTGAGAATGGAAACCGCAGCGATTGTAGGTGCTCGATTACTCAAAAACCAATAATATTTATTCCTCTATCACGTAGTATATGCTCAAATCACTCATCAAGAAGATCACTTTCTATGACAAACTGTATTTTCTTCTCAAAGACAGTGTCCTATACCAGCTATGGAAAAAAATGAACGGAGAAATAGCGAATACGCTCTATGGATACCCTTCCAGAAATTTTTTCGTCATCGGTGTAACGGGTACGAATGGGAAAACAACGACAGTAAATCTGATCCATAAAATACTGAATGATCATGTAGCGAAAACAGTGATGGTAAGTACAGCAAATATCAAAATCGGTAACCAGGATCTCGAGAACAATAAAAAAATGACATCACTCGATGTCTACGATCTCCAATCCATATTGGCTACCGCCAAGGACTCATGATGCAAAATCGCTGTCCTAGAAGCCTCATCGCACGGATTGAATCAGTATAGGTTTGAAGGAGTGGAATTCGATTTCGCGGTATTGACGAATATCACTCATGATCACTTGGATTTTCACGGCACTATGGAACGCTATACCAAAGCAAAAGAAAAACTCTTTAGATACGTATTGGAGAACAAAAAGCAGAATAAATACGCTGCATTCAACGCTGACGACAAAGTCGGAAGAAAACGATACGAAGATATGCCATTCGATAAAAAGTTAAGCTATAGTGTTGTTGCATCATCCAACCTCAAAGCAGAAAATATCGTTATCTCGCCTACGGGAAGCTCTTTTTCTTTCACGTATCTCGGAAAAATCTATACTATGCAAACCAAATTGCTCGGTGAATTCAATGTCTACAATATCCTAGCTGCGTTTAGCGTTGTCCTCCAAATAGGGGTACCTATCGAGCAAGCTATCCAATCTTTAAGTACTTTTGAACCGGTCACCGGAAGGATGGAACCGATCCTATGAAAATGAGCTCATTTCTTCGTCGATTTCGCGCACACACCAGACGCATTAGAAAAGACGCTTGATTATCTCAGCAAGATAAAATGAACTGGAAGACTGATAACACTCTTCGGCGCACCCGGGTGCAGAGACAAAACCAAGAGACCGATAATGGGCGAAATCGCTGATCAATACAGTGATATTCTGATTGCAACCGACGACGATCCCGATACCGAAAATAGATTGGAGATCCTCGAACAATTGACGATGAACGTAAAAAATAAGCAGCAAGGAAAAAATCTTTTCACTATCCCGGAAAGAGCATTAGCGATCAAGTTTGCATGTGAATTGGCCCAACCAGGCGACGTCCTCATGTTTGCGGGAAAAGGACATGAAACCGTACAATTGACGAATTTTGGAAAAAGGAAATGGAGTGACAAAGAAGAGATACTGAAGAACATAAAAAACTAATTTTGAATTTTGAATGTTGAATTTTGAATGAAAGAATCGAATTTATAGACTATTGTAATTTACGATAGTATATAATAAAAACATTACTTTCATTAAGCATTAAGCATTCAACATTTAGTATTAAAGGTCGTAATATATGAAAAAAAAGTTTAGCATCAAACTCACGAAACCTATCGTCGGGAAACGATTCGGCGCGTTTCAGAGCATCATGAAATGAGCAGGGATAGAGAAAGTCGATATGAGAAAATATTCCCCTGGAGATAGTGCATCACAGATCAATCGAAGACTTTCAGCAAAATATCAAGAGCTCTATACCAATATTTTCCAACAAGAAAAATCGCTCACGCTGGATATTTTTTTGGATATCAATTACAATCGAAGAGGTTGAAAATATCCAAATCGGGAGCAGGCTCTCACCTACTCTGAAGATATCGTCTCTTACTGCCAGCATCAGCAGATCGGAATCAGGTTTTTTCGACCGAAAACGAATTTCCGGTGAACGGCGAAATTGGAAAAAAAAATCATGAAAAAAAATAATGAAGAACTTTTCACTACCCTGCACGATATTTTACGTTGAGTCAAAAAAACGAAAAAAATCTATCAGAGCCTGTTACAGGAATTTCTGAATGAAGCGACAAAAGAAAAACCAAAACGTGCCATTGTCATCTTCTCGGATTTTCTCGTTATGGATGAGGAGGCGAAAAAAATGCTTCATTACCTCAAAAAACAGCACATTCTCTTCCTATTTCAGCTCCCGATCGATCCGGAACAAGGACAGAATTACGATACGTTTTTCTTACAAAAAAATTTACCCGCCGGGGCGGGTGCTCCGACAAAAAAGCGGAGCGAAGAGATTGAATTGTTGCAAATAGACTAGTTTTTTATCGTTGACTTTTTTTTATAAATAATTATAAGATAAAAAATAAATAAAAAGCATATGATTAAAATTGCATTGATTTTACCAAAGAGAGGCGTTGTCCTTGATCTACAAAAAAACGAACATCTGTATTTTTTAGCGGGTCCTATCCGTGGTGCCGGAGATTGGCAAGCAAAAGCCATCAAAATACTCACAGAGAAAGATCCTGCTTGTTATATAGCATGTCCTTGTAGATATATCGAACAACTCCACGAATTGGCCGGATATTCTTTACCAGCGACAGAACTTCCACGCTCAACAGACGATGAAAGAGAGCTACCCGAATATGTTTTGGAATTTCCAAATCAGACACTATGGGAACGACACTATTTAGCTATGGCTGCTCATTTCGGAAGCATCATCTTCTGGCTTCCTTTAGAGGATGCAAACAACCCTCGTAAAAAGGAGGATGGGCCCTACGCAAGAGACACCTATGGCGAACTTGGAAGATGGAGCATCAGGAATAGCTACCAAATCAACCCGCTCGGAAAGGATAAAAATGTAAAGATGATTGTAGGAGCAGAAGAAAATTTCCCTGGACTTAGTGTCATCAAAAAAAATCTTGATGATGACCATGGGAAAAATTTCCCTATCTACACTACACTCGAAGAGACCATCGATCACGCTATCGCATTAGCGCACAAAGAGCATGACTCATTTTAAAGAAAATCCCGGATTTTTTTATCCGGGTTTTTTTAAAAATATCCCAACAAAAAAGCGGCGCGAAGAGATTGAATTGTTGCAGGTGGATTAGACAATATCCTTTATCTGATCTATGGTTTCTATAAGAAAATCCGGACTGGATAATGCAAGCCCATCCTTATGTTGGTAGCCTCGAGCTATTCATACAGTCTTCACTCCTGCTCATTTTCACGCTTCGACATCTCAGTCCGTATCGCCTACATAGTACGTATGTTGTGGATCTAATTCAAAATCATGTACCAAAGCAATCAGCGCTTCCTTTTTTTCATGCACCTCTCAGATCACTTTGGTGAACACAGAAGACAATCATGCCTTCTCTATCTCCGGCAACAATGTAGATAGCCAGTCAGAGCTAACGACAAACAATTTCCGTCAATCCTTGTGAAGCGAATGCAATATCTCGAATACGCCGGCATAGATCTTTGCAGGATCGACTGCATGGATATGCTTTTTATATAATTCATCTTGTACTTCCTTGGTAAGTTCAGGAATATGAGTATTCCGAAATTTCATGTACGGTATCGTAAATGTCTTCCTGATTTTATCGGCGGAAATCGGTTCCTTTCCTAGATCAGAAAAAACACGCTCGACCGTTTGGCAGAAACTATGGAAATTATCATTTAGCGTACCTGATCGATCGAAGATGAAAGCTTTGTTCATACCCCTGTAAAAATATAAATCATTATTCAGCAGCCTTCAATCCTCTCTCGAGAATGAGCATTGCACTTACTGTATCAGTAGCGGCGTTTTTCTTGAAATTTGAGATGATCTCTCCTGACTGGACAGAGGTATAATCCTCTTCGACTAATTGGATTTCGATTTCCCTATTTTCAATGATATAATTCAGACTCTTCATGAATGCGGTGATCTTCTCTTGGATATCCTTCTGCTTCGCTGGCCGTCCGAGCATGATTTTCCCGATATTGTGTTTTTCGATGATGCCGGCGATATTGAAGTACATCATTTTGTCATTCAAAATATACCCGATAGGAAAAACAACCTCACTGCCAGGAAGTGCGTAGGCAAGACCTATATATTTTGATCCCCGATCGATGCCGAGGATAGCTTTGGTTTTGCGATGTGCGTTCTGCATGCGTGTAAAGAAATGAAATAAATATTATTTTACCCCGTTTTAACGTCATTCCCGCGAAAGCGGGAATCCATACTCAGCAAACTGGATTCCCTTTTTCAAGGGAATGACGTAATGTAGTGTGGTACGAGAATGAGGCTAGGATATTTTGTAAGTATTTTTAGTTCATAGTCGGTTCAATCATATATTGCGGTTCTACCTGCATGGTCATCGGCAAGCGCAATTCCATAAGATTGATTTCATGACTATCTCCACGATAATTGAGATATACTGTATTGTGACTCATGGAAAAAGAGACCATACGTTCATCGTTTTCCCAATAGCGTTCGTGAACATAATCGAGGAAAAGATCATCAGCATAATTGATTTCTTCAATCTTTATCTGTTCATATGTTTTTTCTGCAAAATCATATCTCCAGACATTGTGTTTTTGCCCGATATAGATGATTCCATATCTTGGCAATCGCCCCTGCTGATATGCATAAGTATATATATCTATTTTGGTGATCGACGCCAAAGGGATGAAGGTACCCGTATCATGCTGAAGTATCTCATTCATCATATTGAGTGTCAACGTCCCTACTCTGAGATTGGTAAATCCACCGGGGCCATTGAGCAAAAAAATCGTTTCTACCGGATGACGTTGGGTATATTCCAAAAGTGCAGGTCATAAAGTATGCTCTATACCGTTGCGTTCTAGAAAGCGTTCTTCTTGATCATCAAGCAATTGTGTACAATCACTGGATATGTTAACAAAAAGCATATATGCAGATCAAAAATAAAGGTTTTGAGGATTTGGACACATCTTATATATAATTTTGGTGAATTTGCAAGGTAAGTGGACAAAAAATACCCCGTTTATTTGGTGTTTGGATCATTTGGGGATATACTTTACTATATATGAAATCACCATTTACCATTTTGTATCACAGAGCAATGAGCCGATTGAGATCTCACATATTCAAGAAATTACTCTGAGCGCTGGTCATCGTAGGATGTTCAGGGATTTTTTTCAATGGTTATGTGGGCGTAGGGGAAACGGTGCATGCAGCAGATCCAGCCATCAATAATTCCACCACGAATTGAGCCGGTTCAACATCATCGACCGCTAGCAACGCTTCAACATCGACAGAACAGACAAGAACGCTTCGAGAAATGCTCAATATCATTCTTAAGCTTATCTATGTCCTTTTGCGGCCGCTTTTGGTAGTTGCAGGGATATCTTTGGACAATACGCTAGTCTACGCATCCATATTCAATCTCGATGCACCGCTCCGAAAATTTTGGAATATGATGAAGAACTTTGCGAACTTCACCTTATGATTCATGGTGCTTTTTGCTATCATCAAGAATTTCTTTACGGCGAAAGGCAATGAAAAAGGACCCATGGATACGATCAAAAAGACTTTGATTGCAGGAGTACTTATCCAAGCAAGCCGATTCCTCATGGCAGCGCTTGTGGATGTCTCTACGATAGCTACTTACGCCGTAGGCGGACTTCCGCTCAGCGTCATCAAAGATACCGACATAGGAAAACAAAAGATACTCAAGGTAAATAGTCTCATAGATCTGGATAAATTTTCCGCCTTCACCAAGGGCGAAGGATTTGATGTGCGATATACAGCGAAATATAAAAATAAGGATTTGAAAATTTCCTCATGCAGGGTCGAAAAATCTCGGATAATAGGAAGAGAAATGACGGATCCGGAATATATCAACGTCGATAAATTTGATGGTGAGTATGCAGGATATGAAATCTGTGCATTATTCGGTAAACAGCTCGTGATGCGAAAAGAGCCTGAATTTATGGCAAAAATAGCAAGTGGGATAATTATTGATCCCCCATTAGATGCTAATAACTATAAAAAATCAGACGGAGACTATAAAAGATTTATGGATGCACTCATCAGCAAATCCTGATGGAACGAACAATATGCAGATTGGATGAGTCCGCTTATCGTCAACCTCGAGACCTGATGAATGGACGGCATAGCGTTGGGAACAAAATTATTTACCGGAAACGATCTCAGCTGAACTACCATATCAAACCTTATCAACAAATCCAAATGATTCGTAGGCCCTTTAGTCACCATGTATGCTTCGTTATTGAATTTTGCAGAGCTTTCTGATACAAGCGTCACGAGCGCCTGAGAGACCTCATGAATTTTTATCATCAAGACAGGTATCGCTATAGCGCTCTTTTTCCCATTGATTGCCTTGGCAGTCGTACTCATAGCGAGGATAGGGATTCTCTGGTTGTATATCGCTGCATCACCATTTCTGATCCTCAAACAGGTGTTTGGAGATATCATACCCAAAATCTGAGAAAAATTAGATGAACATCTCAAACTGAGCAATGTCATTTCACTGATTTTCGCACCGGTAGTAACGGTTGCAGCGCTCAGCATATCGCTCATCTTCATGACAGCATTGATCAATGGATTCAAATCAGGCGATAGCCAGCAGATGTCTTCAGATCTTGCTCAAAATCTTATGATGGAACCAAATCCAAGCAAGCCAAATACTTTCGAAGTCTGAGGAGCAGTCGAATTGACCTTTACGCAATTTGATCGATGAGGCACACTTGATCGATTCTCCCGATTGGTCGTCAATTTCTTTGCCATAGGACTTTTGCGAACGATCTTCTTTGCAGCCATCAAAGCAAACGCACTCGGGAAAAGCATCGGAGGAACGATCCAGACATTTGGACAAAACGTCTTCCAAACCCTACCAGTGATACCATATGGCGAATGAGGAAAACGTGTCGGTCTGGGTGCTGCTTATCAAACATTAAAGAACCGTCCGGAAGAACGAATCAGCGAGAGAGAATCCGAACAACTAGCAACAGCTAAAAAATGGTTCGATAAAAACGCAGAAACCGGAAAGAACGCATTGAACGCTACACAAGTAGAAAGAATACTAGGCAATATTAAGGCTGCTGATGGAAACGCTGCGACAGCGCAAACAAATGTTCAAACATATCTAGACGAGCAGAAGATTACTACACCGCTCAATGAGTTAGCAAGTGCCAATGCAGGGCTCTTTTATGAGAAGCTCAATACTACTGCTTACAACACAGATAGAGCTGCTATACTCAAAGCTATTCCTACAGAATTTAAGCAACAATATAATACTCTAGCAAAAACCGATCTAGAGACCGCCATCAAGAAAATTCCAGAAAACACTACAGATATATGAACACTATTAAACAACAACGATAACAAGAAATATCTAGACAATTATTTCAACAGCACGACAACAGGTGAAACGACCGTTACTGTCAAATTGTCTGATACAAAACAGATAACTATTACATACAATCGTAGTAGCACTGCGACTCCATATACATGAGCCATATCAGACATTCAACCAACAACCAACACGACTACACCAGCACCTACACAAACCGGCTCAAATTCATCCGCACCAAACAATACCAATTCTAACGGAAATTAGCTTTTATATCTTCTCTTATACATAGCTTTATGCGTCTAAAAAGGATCATCAGCACTCTCCGCCATCCTACGTCGATCAAGATCATCAGCTTGCTCGTGATTGTCTGATTTTTCTTTATTCTCCCCGTCTTTGCAGGTTCTGAAACTACAGATAGTACTACCTATCTCGCAAAAATACAGGAAAACATCAATTTCATCGTAAATCTCTGTTCACGGGCGCGGGTCATCTTGGCTATCCTGGCAGGAAAACTTATGACGAACGACCGAGTCTATGGTTCCATAGTCCATATGGATATCTATCTCCGAAAGATTTGGAACATCATGAAAAATTTTGCGAATTTCGGACTGATTGCGATCATACTCTACAAAATCCTGAGCGGACTCATAGGAAAAAAATCTATGGATATGAAAAGCATCATTACCAAGACGCTTATTGCTGGAGTGCTTATCCAAGCAAGCCGATTCCTCGTATGAGCAGTAGTAGATCTCTCTACCATCGCGACTGCGGCTATAGGATCGTTTCCAAGTCAATTCTTGAATAGCGATACCGTTCTCAATGAATCAATCCAGAACAGTCTTAAAAAAACGCCGAGAAAGTATACTATAGATCTCAAATCTCCAGGTTTAAAATCCATGTTCACCACCGATACATCATCCAATGAACAAGCTGCAACAAATCGGGAAGACATATTACCGACTTACAATTCCATCAGCTGACCGCTCTTCTATTTTTGATTCAGCGTATTCAAATTCCAGGGATATATGGGCACTGCAGGCACGGAAGGGGCTTCTCAACTGACTATGGCATTTCTCCTCAGGATGCTCTTGATCTTGATCTATACCTTAGGACTAGGACTACTCTTTATCGCAAATGCTATTAGAGTGGCATTCCTCTGGATGTTTATTATCGCATCGCCGATCATCATACT
The DNA here is from genome assembly GCA_964547365.1 of uncultured Candidatus Peribacteria bacterium. GTDB lineage: Bacteria > Patescibacteriota > Gracilibacteria > Absconditabacterales > Absconditicoccaceae > CAJBLF01. Next base: position 17,950 of record CAZJMP010000015.1, read on the forward strand.
CTCCAAAATATTCTTTGATGATAAATGATTGAGCTGATGAGGAGGGAAATGATTGATGCAATATCTCAGTTTCGAAGTTATGATGGACCTCATCCTCAAACCGATCATCTTCGTCGCTGGCTTTTCGATGATCCTTATTTTCGTCGTCAGTATGCAGAATGTCATGAACGCTGCCGTACCCAAGTCATTCAATGGTGTTACGCTAGGTATAGCAAGTGGAGAATCTTATCTTCAAGTAGCAGACATCGCAGATGTGACACTCAAAGAAAGTCAGGTCCTCTGATGAAATGTCGCAGATACTACAGGAGCTGAGCAAATAAAAAACGTAGGAGAGACTACCTTTGTCAATCTCATACTCTTTTTCATCACGGCTTTCTTGGTACGGACATTCGTCAAGATTTCCGTTACTTCAGGAAAAGGGCCGATTGCTGACACTATGAAGAGTCTTACCAAAACCCTCGAATGATTCATGAAAACTTTACCGATCGTTCCATTATGATGAGGAGCATCCATCACTTCCTTGAAATACGCCCGTGATCAAAATTTCAAGAATCTCGCATATGGTATGGGGATGAACGAACAAGGACAATTCGGAGAATACGATGCCAAAGAGAAGCAGTTCCAAACCTATGAATCGAAATTCAAGGATTTTATCAGCGGAGGCAAGAACCGAAGTCCGGAGGATTTTGCTACATTAAGCGATCTTGCAACAACCAATCCGGAAAGTTTCCTGAGTACATCATCTGCAAAAGCTGCTGATAGAAAAGTATGATTATCTCTCACTAACAATGCACAACGGTTATCTACCTTTGAAGCAGCCTTGAAAAAACCAGGCAATCCAACAAAAATATTATGATCTACTGCAAAAGAACGAAACAGCGACACAGACAAGTCATTAGATGATTATATGAATCAACTACAGAAACCTGCTCTGCGAAAGCTTTATAAGGGTCTCAGTAGTAGTGCTAAACCAGATAAGGACTTGCAAGAAGTAAATATAAAACGGAGTGATCTCAAAAAAGTTACCTTCAAAGCCGAATCAGAATAGCATTTTCGACTTTTCCTTGCAAGAGAACAAGATAAATCTATATACAATCGTAGATTTATCTTTTCTTTTTTGTGATGAAAAAATTTAACTTTGGACTATTGGCCATACTTCTTTTGTTCTGATGTTCGTTCGCCTATGAGCCTACCACTCAGGATATTTCAGCGATCACTTCGCTCAAGACACAATTTGATACTATCAGCTCCGGCGATATGACAATCAAAGGAGATTTCTATATTCAGCTCAAAAACCTTCAAGAACAATTTTCTGGGCACGAAAAACTCGGATACTATCTCAATACGATGGCATCCTATCTCATGACCCAGATCAACACAGAAAAAGCGAAAGCCAAAACAACCTCAAAATCTTTTAAGCAAGATTTCGTCAATCAATATAGCGGTGTCAGCAAGGATATCACGACCGCAGACACCTGTACTGGTCGATACAACACTATGGATAGCCTAAGCTATGCGAATAATTTTCCTACTGCACTGACGATAGCGACTCGATATAGAGAGACAAATTGCTGATATTATTTGCCAAACAACGGTGACGGACCATTCCAGATCATAAGCAAGGACTACGGTACCTGAACGATCACGGAAGGAAAATTCCTCAGATCTATCCAGGACTTCATAGATTTTTCCAAAGCAAAACGAACTCAATATAAATCAAAGCTCTGAATCTCATTGACATACACCGGCTTCGACATGACCTGACTCGTAAACCATGCAGGCCTCTACAACGGAGGTATCATCTCATGAAACATCGTCAATCCCGTCAATCCTAGCTATCTCTATGATGGATATACCCAAGAATACAGCGGAGCTACTAGATACGGACTGATCCCTAAATTCGTGAAAGTCTTGGATTGGGAGCTCAAGAATGCGTATTAGATAGGATTTCTAATTTTCAATTTCTAATTTCTAAACAATGACACAAAAAGATATACCTTTGCATGTCGTATTTGTAGAAGCACGGATAAGAAAAGGCGATAGGTATCTCTTAGCCAAAAGATCCGCCAAAGACGATCAAGCAGCAGGAAAACGAGCCGTACCAGGAGGTAAAGTCGATATGGAATTGGAAAGCAATATCGTAGAAAATGCACTCAGAAGAGAAGTCTTGGAAGAAGTTGGAGTTGAAATAGATAACTTCAGATTCCTATGAAGTAGATCGTTCATACGTTCTAGCGGACACCATGTCGTAGGACTTTCTTTCGTGGCAGAACACGTATCAGGAGAGGCCATGCCACTTGATGACCAAGATGAAGTAAGACGGGTTACTTTTGAAGAAATGGATCTGCTCTTGGATGATCATCGAAAAGACACAGTACACGCATTGAAGA
>CAZJMP010000016.1:0-2554 GCA_964547365.1 uncultured Candidatus Peribacteria bacterium
TTATTTGGTCCATAAATGCAAATTTTTAAAAACTTGACAAAAATAATAATTTAACTATAATATAAATTGTTTATCTCTATAAATATTTCATCAATGGGAAAATTCAAGCAGGGAGTAAACGATGCTGCGCTTATGACATGAAATACCATAGCTACTCCCGTCAGACGAACAGGAGAGGTAGGGAATGCCGTAGCAAATGTTCTCGTACAATGACAAAGTTGAGCAAAAAATAGTGCTGAAGTCGGAAAACAGACGATACAGGCATTGACGGATAATTTTCTTAATTTTTCCAAAGTGCAAGGAAAACGATATCAAAGATTCGCCAAATGAACCATTAATCTAGCATCTGCAGTCACGCGAAGACCTGCTATGATACTATGAGCAGGGACACTTAGTGCATTGAATCAATGAATATGGAAACCATTTACGAAGTTGGCTCCAGGCAAGCTCTTCAAAGGAATCGGAAATGCGACGAGAATTTTCAGCAAGAAAAAGGGATTCGATTTCCAGAGCTACGATACGCATGAGACAGGCAAAGATACTTGGGTCAATCAGATCAAGGAAAAAAGAATATGATTTTTTGGTTGAGGGAGTTCAGAAAAAAAAAAGACTAACGAAAACCCCGTAGAAGAAAAACAGCCAGAAATTAAAAAAGAACCTGTAGTTTCACAGAACACAGAACCAAAAAAAGAGGAAAAACCAGCCACAAAGCCAGAAGAGAAGAAAGTCGACACGCCGGCAGAAAAAAAGACAGAAGAGACAAAGGCACCTCTAGAGATGTCAAAAGAAGATCCGCATGCAGAGAGTGCTATGCTTCAGCAAAAAATCAAGGAAAAAGATGATGCATTCATCGACAAGGAATTAGCAGAAAGAGGTTACGGCCCTGGAGGCGAGTTGGCTGAAACACCAAAGAAGGAACAATCAAAAGAGAAAGCGACCTCTATAGCTGATATAGAAAAGCAGCGCAAAGCTGAGGCATTTGCAAAGGATCAAGCTGAAATAGAAGCCAAGAAACGAAAGAATATGCCAAAAGATGAAAAAGAAAAACTCAGGAAGGAGTTTGCGAAATTGTTGGACAACAGGATCACGGAAGAATGAGTTATCGCTTGGGGAAAAAAGTATAATAAAGGAAATAATATGGAAGAGATTTTGAAGAGGGTAGATAAAGAGAATGTCACATTCGCTACCTTTATCGATGACGAAATTTTGGCAAAAAAAGCTCCAGAAAAGGCTGCAGCCTAATAAAGTATTTCCTTGTATTGTTTGATATAATCGTCCAGTTTATCTACTTCATCATCATCGGCTCTTTTGTTTCGATGGAGTTTTCCGCATTTTTTGCATTGGAAAAGTATTTTCATCTGACCATTCTTGATCTCATACATCGTAGGATACATCATACCTTTGCATGTCGTGTTTCTATCTCATGGGATTTCTCAGTCCACATGTAGCGAAACAAAACAGTACGGACAATGATTCCTGCAGGTCTTGGCAGCCTGAGAAATCTCTTTTCCGCAATTGACACAGATAAATGACTCGTTTATTTTTTTCATGTTGTATTGTATGTATCCTCACCCCAACCCTCTCCTTCAGAGAGGGAGCAGTAGCTATTCCCCTCTCAGAAGGAGAGGGGGAAGGGGGTGAGGAAATAAAATCGTTATAAGACCATGCGGTCGTAGAAGACAAGTTGTTCTCCTAAAAACTTAGAAGTGGGTAGCTCCGTTAGATACAAGACCTAACTTTGTGGCTCCCAGAAGATAGATAGGAAGTAATATTCCTTCTCTCGCGTACGGGCCGCATAGTCAGTTTCAGACTAGTGGTATTCTTCAAGTTTTCAAGGAGAAATTGCACCCGGGTGCAAACTTTTGGTATGCGGCTTGATAAGCTGTTCTGATGATTATTATGAAAAAATAAAAAAGCACGTTTACCAGACAGGCTTGCGTGCTTTAATAGAAAAGACGATATGATCAGTCTCTTTAGAATTCAGGTATTTCTTCGTCTGCAGTTTCAGCAGCAGCTCTTGCTTCTTCTCTTGCTGCCAATCTTTCAGGATTCTCTTTTGCGAAATCCACTTTTACTGCTCTTCCCATGATTTCTTGTCCGTCCATTTCCTTTTGCGCTTTTGCAGCGTCTTCAGGATTGACGAATTCTACGAAACCGAAACCTCTGCTCTTGTTGGTTTCCGGATCGAGTTTAACTCTAGCGAAAGCGACTTCTCCGAATCTAGAGAATTCTTCTCTGAGATCTTTTCATCTCAATTTCCGATTTAGCCCACCTACGAACAATTTCGTCTGGCTGATAATGGTGTTTTCTTCTGACATGTACCCAAAAAAACAAAAAATAAAAACTGACAGACTCATATGTACAAAAAAACTCGATGATTACAAGCGGATTACACTTTACGAATGGACTCTATCAAATATGTTGGATGGAAAAATGGAAAGATGGAAAAATGGAAAGATGGAGAATTGAATTTTCACTATTTCAATTTTTCACTATCTCAATCTTATGAAAAAATTTGCAAAAATAATAAATCTGGATATAATTAAGACGATAA
>CAZJMP010000016.1:2654-7525 GCA_964547365.1 uncultured Candidatus Peribacteria bacterium
ACATTGTTAGATACCAAATTGCAGACAGATATTCAAAAGAAATTTGGTGAACTTTTCTTTACGACAAAAAGGATTTATGAACTCAAGGATAAACTTTGAATCACTGAAGAGACATTCGATGTCTTGTGAGCTGACAATGACAAGGTGTTTATCTCATATAGATTTCTTCTCGATGAGACAAGTGAACCAATATTGTTCATTACAAAAATAGAACAGGATAAGGAGACGAGCGAAGAATCTGAGAATGAATTAAGATTCAGTTTCAATGAAGAAAATTCATCCATAGAAGTTATGGTCAACAATACGTTGCTCTTTGATGAAATCCAGGATTTAACAGAGGATCCAAAGAAGAAAATGCAAGTAAGCGAGAAACTCAATAAATTTATTTTTCTTGCATCAGAAGAACAAAGAAAATTGGAGAAAGAAATCCAGACCAAAGAAGAGGAAGAAAGAGAAAGAAGAAAATTACAGGATATTTTCAGAAATTTCTAGTAGAGAAGATAACTAATAGTGAAAAATGAATAGTGAAAAATGTATGAACTGCTTTATTATGGACTATTATAGATTACCATAGTCAGTAATAAGATGATTCATGCATTTTTAGTTTTTAGTTATTCACTAGCTTTGAGGTTAGATTCGTTTTTTCTTTTTGAATATCAGTAGAAGAGTTAGACATACAACGAACATGATGCCCATGAGGATGAAGAAAAAATACGATTGTTCCTGTCCGGGTAATGGTATGTTCATTCCATAGATTCCGCTGATTAACGTCAATACTCACGTGATAGCAGCGAAGATAGTCAATACGCCGATCATAGAATTTGTCTTGATAGTCATCAAAGAGTTGTAGGTATCTGCCAATGATTCTATGTTTTCAAAACTTGTTGCAATAGTGTTCATGATCTTTTCGAGTTTATATTCCAAATCCTCGAAATACACCTCTAGATCTTCCTTGTAGAATTTAGGCAATGCGCTCTGCAATTCGTCCAAGATTTCCTTGTGCGGTATAAACATATGCTTGAGGGATACGATATTCCTTTTTTTGATAGTGAGATTCTCAAGTAATTTTTTCTCCAATTTATTTGAGCTGAAAAGCTGCTCTTCGAGTGTGATTACATCCTTGGATGATTTTGTTAGCATTTTGATGCTCTTGTCATACATAGTGTCTATCACCTTATAGAGGATATAGTACGGGGAGATCTTGAATTCCTCATCAGATTCTCTAGTCTTCAATTCTTCGGAATATTCCTCTATGATAGATGTGATGTGATTAGTATCAAATTTTGTCATCGTGACGATGATGTTTTTGCCTAGGATGATACTGAACTCGTTCAGAAAATATTTTTTGGTGTCAGCGCTATACTTTGGGAAGTTAAGGACGATAAACATATATTCTTCATACACATCTATCTTCTCTTGGTTAGTCAATTCAAAAAGATCTTCCTCGATCAATTCATGAAAGTCGTATTTCTTCACTAGATCGCTGATCTCCTCTTTCTGTGGTTCAAAAAGATGTATCCGATCTATATTCCCGAAGTGCAAGACGGTTTTCATGCTAATGAAACGATAAAGCGATAAAATGATAAAATGATAAAATGTTTATCGCGAAGTTTTTATCGGGCGTAGCCCTTTTATCGCGAACGCAGTGAGCTTTTATCATTGTAATAATGCGAGAAGCTCTCCATCCAATCCATGATGAGCTATATATGCATTGCTAGCTTCCCTGATCATAGTGAGTTCTTCTCAAAATCGCTCAGGCTTGATAAATTTTTTGGCGTCTCTTTTGGTCTTGAATTCCACCTCGGCGGTCATAAGTCCGTCTAAATTTTTGTAGACATCTAGCTCTATAGTGACTCATTCGTACGGTACATAGTAACGAGTCTTTTCCAAAAAATGATTTTCTACAGCAAATCGCAACTGGTCAAATTCTTCTTTTGGTATGGCTACTTCGATCTCTTCCCTGATGAGTCCATGTCACTTTTTTCTCGTCACTTTATATTCGTCTCCAATCTTTCTTACTCTGACGCTTTTCCCTGTGCTTGGATCGCTAAAATATCATTGGATAATCTCTTTGTGGGGAAGTTGTTCGAATCCGGCTAACGGATGTTTCACCAAAAATTTTCTTTCGATTTCAAATGCCATACTTTATTGCTAAATGATTAAAGATGAATGATTAAAGATGAATGATTTTTCAAATTACTTGTTATAGTCTATCGTACAGTACAATAGTTCATGATAAAATCGATTCATACATTATTCATTCTTAATTATTAATTGTTCATTACTTTTTAGGCGTTCGTTTTTCGCTATTCAATCTTTTGTGTCTTTTGTAGGATATTACATAATGCATCTTAAGCGTAAATGCGATGAAGAAGAGTATCCATCACAATGTCGCGAAGACAGAGATATTTCTATACTGTTTTTGTTCGGTGGTCATCGTATCGGCTTCTTTGGTTTCCATAAGTGACGTATCCAATGCTGCTAGATTACATCCAAGTTTTTGGATGATGGATTTTAGTTCCTGCTGATAGGCAAGATCTGATTTGGTATAGAGATTCCCTAAAAGTTCGCATTCGTCTACGGATGCAGATATTTTTTCCGCTTCCTGGGATATCCTTCTGAAAACCATAGGATTGATGTCTCTCTGAAGCAGCATACCGGTAGCACTTTGGAAGGTGTAGGTACTTTCGGTTTTGTTGGCACCTCCATAAGACTGTTTATCTCCGACGATGATCTTGAGATCGAGCTCTTCATCGATAGGAATCCGCTTGCTTGGATAGAACGTCAAATAGTTCCCGTTCCATTTGAGGCTTTCTGATCAATAGAAATATTGGTCTCCGTCAAAATTGATGATCACGCTATTCTTATCTATTCATTTTCCTATGTCCTTGATATCAAAGATGAAGTATTGATCGAGATAGAGTCTTTCATCGCTATTCTTTGGATAGATGAGATTGATGCTAGGTGGTATGATGTCTGGTTCGCATTCAGGGACTTTGGCGAATTCGAGATCAAAGCTGCCTTCAAGCGGATAGGTTCTGCTTGTAGTGATTGCTTCTGATCATTCAGCGAGTGATATAGCTTCCTTGCCGACGATAGAACTTTTGAAATAGATCTGGAAGAACGATGTGCTTGCGGTAGAGGAAGCAAATTTTGGATGATCTACTTCGAGGATGATCTTGTCATATTCGATCTTTGAACTTACCGTAGCGTTCGTTACCGTAGGCAATATGCGAAGGATCTCCAGGGTTTCAGGATTGTAGGAAAGGATTGCTTTGAATTTCGTGATTCTCTGTCCTTGCGGCGAAAAAAGGATGTCTGCAGAATTTGTGCAATCAGCATGAAGCTTATCAGAAGGTTGGAATCTTACGTCAGAGTAAAGCGGTTGCATCGTCACTTTGGCTCATCGAGCGAACGACACAAAAACCAGTGCTCCGAGCGTAACTCGCCCGAATATCTTTTTTGTTTTCGTCATCAGCGTATGCTAATGGAGTAAAATACTCCGTAGAGTATACTAATGAAACCCAAAATATCAACTAAAAATATCATTGATTTCCTGACTATTTTTCATACTTTATGATGCGATATGATTGTTTTACTCCTTCATTTTCGTTCATGACCACTGACCTCAAAAAATTCGAGCAGACGCGCAAGACCAATATCGCGAACACCATAGAGACCGGGAGAGGATTGCGACAGTTGGGGATAGATGAACTCTGACGTGCGGTAAGCTGAGCGAAAAAACCTGCCGGAGGCGAAAAGATGTCCTCCAAAAATCAGATTCCCAGCCAATTGGATAAATATGAAAACAGTATCATAGAGAAACGCAAAAATAGATAAATAACTGAGGAACAAGGGAAAAAGACCGATGGTCCAAGATCGAAAAAAACTATATTTAGTCGTAATGATTGCATTCCTATGGAAGATATTATTCAGAAAATATTAGCGCACGAAGTGCATTTCCATTTTGCCAAGAGCGGAGGCCATGGCGGTCAGAATGTGAACAAGAGGAACACTAAGGCGGAACTTTTTTTTAACATTCACGATTCGCAGTATCTCACGCCCGAACAGAAACAGAGGCTAATTGAATTAGCGGGGCATCAGATCCATCATGAGGAAGGTATATTGATCATGACTTGTCAGGAAGAGCGTTTCCAAAACGCCAACAAAGAAAAAGTTGTCCATCATTTCAGACAATTGCTGACGGAGGCATTATTGGAGCCCAAAGAGAGAGTTGCAACCAACATTCCGAAAAAAGAGCGCGAAGCAAGATTGTTGGATAAAAAATATCAAAGCCAAAAAAAACAAGACAGACAACAACCAAGGATCGAAGAATAGCTATTCACCAATAAAAATAAAAAAGTCCGCAGGAGAAACCAAAATGCGGACTTTTTAATAGATGGTTCTGTAATGGTTTGGAGAGTAGTAAACTTCGGCGCCGATGATGCAGCGTTTGCGATTGATGGTTCCGGTATCCATATAGTCAGGAGTGAATGCTGTGGGAAATATCAGTAGCCGTGATATTTTGCCGATGCGTAGTACATATACTCCTGAATACCTTTTTCTCAATACATGAAGGCGTCCGTATTTTATCTCTCCTAGATTGTTGCAGGATTCGAGTTCTGCGATACGTTTCCGCACCAATTTCCTTTCGATTTTTGAGAGGCTGCTGATGCGAAATTTACTGGAGATTTGTATGTCCATAACAGAAAAATTTGTAACAACACTATAATTATATATACAAAAAAGTCAAGTCATCTTAGCTTGATAAAAAGAGCGGAGTCACTACAATACTTTATCAAATTTTTGCAGTTTTTCTCCGTATCATGATTGAAACATACAAACAGTATTTTGCACATGAATTAGCCAAA
>CAZJMP010000016.1:7625-20222 GCA_964547365.1 uncultured Candidatus Peribacteria bacterium
CATATCGGTCAGGCAAGGAATGTTTGTATAGGAGATAGTATGAGAAGGATTTATTCATCATTGTGATATGCGGTCCATGCATTCAATTATGGCGACGATAGTGGGGTGAATGTATGATATAATATAGTAGGACATCTCTTTTATGACTATCCATTGGAGAGCGACAAGAAATATGATCATTACTGCGGCAAGATCTATGAAGAGATGAGAAAAAAAGATGATGATCCCGTATTCAAGAGATACCTTTCTGAAACACTGCTCAAGATCGAGGAAGGTTCAGATGAACAATTGAAAGCGCTTCATTTCAACTATACGAGGAGATGTGCATTGGATCAGATCAGAACCTGTCGAAGGATGAACGCATATTTCGATTGTGTCGCCCGGGAAACCGATATCTTGCATCTCAAGTTCTTCGCAGATGCGATGGATTTATTGAGGCAGAAATGAGTGATGAAATTCGCCGATGACGGCGAAGCGAAAGGATGCTGGATTCTGGATTTATCGACATTACCTGAATACCAAAAAGAAGAGAAACAATATCAGATACTCATCAAATCCGATGGCGTCGCTACCTATATCGCCAAGGATATCGCCTTCGCATTATGGAAATTAGGCTATCTCTCCAAAGATTTCGGTTACGATATCTTCGAGCAGGATCCTAGAGGAGAAACGATCTATACGACCAATGCTCATCCGAATGAAAAAACGACTGCACATCATTTCTGAAATTATGATACCGCGATTACCGTGATCGACAACAGGCAGCTCCAAGCGCAAGCGATAGTCAATTCAGCATTCAAACTGCTTGGATTGAACAAAGAGCATAAACAGTATCTTCCGCTTGGTTATGGCGTTGTCTATCTAACCCCAGAGACCTTGACGAAACTATGATATACACTCACTGCAGAAGAATTAGCAGAAAAACGTCTTCCGTTCTCTAGCAGAAAATGATGGACCGTTACTTTGGATGAGATGCTAGAAATGCTGCATCAAAAAGCATATTTTGAGACCAAAGAGAGGAACCCGGAAAAGGATGATATACGATTGGATGCAGTCGCTGAAGCGATCGCTATCGGATCGCTGAGATTCTTTCTGATGAGATCAGATATCGACAAAGATTTGGTATTCGACATCGATGAAGTGTTGGATATGCAATGAGAGACAGGAGCATATATCCTCTATGCATGAGCAAGGATACAGAGTATCATCGACGCCGCAAGTATAGATAAAAAAATGGATACGGCCACCACTGCTTCATTGCTTACTGCCCCTGAAGAATTCGCGTTGATCAAGAAGCTATCGGAATTCGATTCTATGGTTATCGAGGCAAAAAGCCAATTAGCACCTTATCTTATTTGCAGATATTTGTTGGATATAGCAAAGCTCTTGAATAGCTATTATGCTGCAGTGCATATCATGAAATCCGAAGAACAGACGAAAAAAGCGAGAGTGATATTGTTGGAAAAGATTCGTGATACTATCCAGAAATGAATGGGTCTGATAGGAATGAAATTCTTAGATAGAATGTAAAATTTGCTGCAGGTCGTGACTTTATTACGGCAATCTGAAGCGATCTGAGACGACCTGAGACGACCTGAAACATACCATATTTAGTTTGTAAATAGTAAAGAAATGAAACTTCGTGAAGAACGAGAACAGCGTGGGATTATCAACCAGTTCTCAGATGAAAAAGTATTCGACCTATTACATAAAGGAGGACAAAAATTCTATATCTGATTTGACCCGTCAGCGGATTCTCTCCAGATCGGGAATATGTTTTCCGTCATGGCTGCTATCCATCTCATGAAATACGGCAACAAATGTTATTTCTTAGTCGGTGGTGCGACCGGAATGATCGGAGATCCGAGTTTGAAGAATGCGGAGAGATCATTTCTTTCCGAAGAACAATTGCGTCACAACGAGCAATGCATTTATACGCAATTGAAGACGTTTCTCGAAAATATCAAAAAAAACTACAACATAGAATTCGACTACGAGATGGTCGACAACTATGATTTCTATAAAGATATGAATTATCTCAAATTCCTTCGCGAAGTCGGCAAATACATGACCGTCAATACGATGATGGCCAAAGAATCCGTGAAAAAAAGGATTGAAGATCCGGAAAAAAGCATCACCTACGCTGAGTTTAGTTATATGTTGATCCAAGGATATGACTTCCTCTATCAGTTTGAGAACTACGGCGTGAATATTCAACTCGGCGGTTCAGACCAGCGAGGAAACGTCACAACCGGTATGGAAATTATCAGAAAAAAGCTGGACAAAGAAGCGTATTGTTTGACTATTCCATTGGTCACCGACGCTTCCGGAGCCAAATACGGAAAGTCCGAAGGGAACGCAGTCCGGGTAGATAGGAAGAAGAATAGTCCGTATTTTGTCTATCAATTTTTCATGAATTCTGATGATGCATTAGTCGAGAAATTATTGAAAGTATTCTCGCTCAAATCATTGGAAGAAATAGATGCTATCGTCAAAAAACATATGGAAAAACCAGAACTTCGCTATGGACAAAAAGAGTTAGCGAGCCGAGTTGTAGAGGTGCTGTTCGGCAAAGAAGCTGTCGCACAAGCGGAGAGCATCTCCAAAGTATTGTTCGGCGGGGCAGATATCATGGAGACAATCGCAGCATTCAGCAAGGAAGATGTAGAAGCGTTAGCTGCTGAGACAGGATCTATTAGCATAGAATGAGAAATAAAGATACTTGATCTTTTCACCCAATCAGGATTGACGAGCTCAAATGGCGATGCCAAGAAGATGCTGCAATCGTGAGCGTTGTTCGTCAACGAAAAGAAAGTCGAGGATCCACAGATGGTAGTTTTACAGCAAAAATTCGTCAATGGGATGTTGCTCTTGAGAAAAGGAAAAAAACAGTTTAAAATAGTTCTTCTATAAAAAAACAAGCGTTATGATCTTTGAACTAATGAAGGGTTGTTTTCAATCAGTTGAATAAGATCTATCAAAAATCAAACCGTTATTTTTTTTGGTATTTCTGTGAGAAGTAAGGCTTTTTGTAATGCTTGAATATGTAGGGTATATCGTTCCTTATGTTCTGTCAAAGGAATGTTATATTTCCCGTCATAGAGAAGCCTTGAAAGAACAGTGATAAACTCATTTCTTGTAATGTATTGATTTGGCCTGAATTTTTGTAAAGGAGTGACGCCATCTTGATGAAGCCCTATAAGTCAGAGTTGACATCATTTTTGTATGGTCAATTGATCTCCTGTAGATAATTTGCGGATGTCTGTATATCTACAAGACGTTCTTGTTCATGAAAGGATTCATAGTCTTTCTGTAGCAAAAAGCGTCATGACTATAGCTACCTCTTTTCTTGTTACTCTCTTATTGTATAAGATATTTGATATACCAGTGGATGCGGCAGATCCATGTATAGTATTTTCTGTCGGTAAAACATTTTCTCCTGATCAACAGTTATTATCATAATAGCTTGGAGAAAAATCTCAATTCGGACAGGCATCTTTATCAGGAGCTGTACCTCCTCCTCATCATCATCAACCATTGCTAGAAACGATAGGACAAGCATTGTCTCTAGGGTCGCAGATAAGATTCCCTTCTACATTATTTCCTATAGTGCAAAGAGTATCGAAACAATCACAAGCATCTCAAATTGAATCTTTATATTCCTTTCTTGTATAAGAAAATCATCCGCCCATGGCGCCATTGGTTCGACTAGTAAATGTGATGTCATAATAACGATTGTCTCAGGTAGTATGAAGACACATAGGTGTATTTATCATACTTGGTGGATAACAGCCATTCGTGATATACAAGTTGTCAAAGATAAGCGTATCTTTGTTTTCACAAGAACCAATAGCTCGTTGAGTGTTTGTAGGAGTAAATGCACAATCTCAAGGTACTCATCATGTTTGATATTTGCTATTGTATATTTGTTGGCTATTTTGTCTGGTAAGGCAGATATCGTTGTTGATGCAATCTTGATTCCCAGATAATGTTCGATCAGCATAATCTGTTTTTGTAAATGAGATAGTTGGTCCAGAAAAAAGATTTGAATCTTCTTGTCATGGATTATATACTAGAGGACAATTATCTTCCTTGTCTTGTATGTTATCATGATCACTATCAAGAGTGACAGTGAATATAAAGTTTTGAAATGAAATGTCGTGAATGGATGCCGATTTGTTCCCTCAGCCTGTAGGATTTCATCGAGAAATGAGCGTGTCGTCGTCTTTTAACGCAACGAATGCTGAAAATCATCAGTAGAGTTTTATAAATCCAGTGCCTGTTGGCGCATTAGCTCATCATCGATTGCTATCTCACCAAACTTTTATAGATCCATCGTCTTTGAGTGCAGCGAATGCACGATCTGTAGAGGATATTTGTATGTATCAAGTATCTGTTGGAGCTCCGCTTCCTCACAGTGCAGTACTTCATCGAGCAAAGATAGAGCCATCATCTTTGAGAGCGGCGAACGCTTGTTGCGCTGAAGCTATAGAGATGTATCAAGTTCATGTAGGTCATCCGCTTCCTCAATATATTCACCAGACTTTTATAGAGCCATCATCTTTGAGTGCAGCGAATGCAGAAAAATTGGTATATATTTTTACAAATCCTGTTCATGTAGGAATTCCATCGCCATTATAAGCTCCGTATCATCGAGCGCTTAACGTTCCATTAGGATTGACTACTGCAAATGCATACAAGGTAGAAACAACTCAAGTGTATCATGTCCCTGTAGGAGGAGTACCAGATACATTTCATCGTTTTGTAAGAGAGCCATCATCTTTGAGCGCAGCGAATCATTGTTGTGTGCCATATATAGAAACATATCATGTATCTATGGGAGCTCCACTTCCTCACCAAGTGCTATATCCCCAGACTTGTATGGATCCATCATCTTTGAGTGCAGCGAATGCTCATCCGTTGGAAAAGAGGTGAATAAAACCAGTTCCTAGAGGAACATTTGTATAACTTCATCGTGCTTGTATGGAGCCATCATCTTTGAGCCCTACAAATGTTCATGGTCATCAGATTATATCAATGAATCATGTTTCTGTAGGCGGGATATACATATTTCATCGAGCGAAGATAGAGCCATCATCTTTGAGGGCGGCGAATGCGTATGAACTTGAGACTATTTTAACAAATCAAGTCTCTACGGGAGCTCCGCTTCATCCATACGAAGGATTGCCTATTGTTACTATACTTCCATCTTCTCTTAAGAAAGCAAAAGCTCATTGATTTGGATAGAATCCATGATTATAGAATCAAGCAGGATTAGTTGCGCTTAACGCGTATCAATAAGAAAGAATATCTCATGATGAAAGCTTTGCGTTGTCTGTGGTCTGTATACGGATGCTGTATGTGTTGTTGTGAATAATATCTCAACTATCTATAGGAGTATAATAATCAGCAAAAAAGTTAGTATATATAGCATTGCCGCTAATGATGAATTTATCATTATCTTCAGCTCCTGCGCCTGTTGCAAAACTATAGATATATGGTTCTATCCCTCATTCACTTGTGATTGAAACGATAGAATATCCTGTTGATGTTCAATGTGGTATGTTGGAGTTTGTAGGAAAAATTAGGGTAGTTATTTCAGCAAAAAGTATATATCCTAAGGTAAGTAAGAATACGATAAAAAATATTCATAAAATTTTGTATATTTTTTTGATATATCATATATGATGATGAAGATATCTAAACATGTTCGTTACATACACAATAAATACATATATTATATATAAAAACATAAATTTGTCAAAAATACGAAATAAGGGCAAATGTCCAGATTGTTTTGCTTATAATGTTTTTTTGGGGAGGTGGTGTAATACAGAATATCTGTCTAGATTGTCTACATATTTGTCCAGTTCTCAATTGGAAATTTGACATTTTTTTCCTCTTGCAATATATATGCAAAAAGCTACAAAATAGCGTTCAAATATTTTTTGTTATTTGTAAATTTTACTTATATTATGTCAGCAGATGAAAATCAGTAAAAAAACGATTTTTGCAGCACTGTTTATTGTATCTTTGATCTTCATATTTTTCGTAGGAAGAAGATTCGATCCAGAAACAGGCACGAGGAATTTTATTTTCACGACAAACGGGCTTTCTCATTTCAGGAAGGGTCTTGATGTATCATGAGGTACGAAATTGGTCTACAAAATCTCTTATGATAAGTATGAAAAGATCTATACTGATGCAACGCAATTCAACGCGCTCAAGAAGACGATAGAGACGATCATCATGAAAAACATCGACAATAGGATTTCCAAATTGGGAGTCAGTGATTACAAGTCGTATGTTCAAAATATGGAAGATGATCATTATATTGTAGTAGAAATCTGAGGTATTGCAGATCTTGATCAAGCAAAAGAACTTATCGGAAAGACGCTTGAGCTCGAATTCAAACTCCAGAATCCAGAAGCTCCTAGCAAGGCTACATTTGCAGCGAGAAAAGCGTTAGCAAATAAGGTGCTCGCTGAGATCCAGAAGGATCCAGAGAATATCGGAAAGCTTCTTGAAGGAAGGATGTCAGAAAATATCTATCATAGCATCTATACAGGGAATACATTGGATCAACTGCCTGATATTTACAAGAAGAATCCTAAATTATTAGATAATGCTGAGATAGGAAAGATATATGGACTTATCGATGGCAACTATGCGACTATCTATCAACAAGAAGCAGGGTCATTGACTCAAGGGACAGGCATCGCATTGAACGGGTACACGATGTTCCGTGTAGTGGATAGACAACAAGGAAAGGATCTTTCAGGAAATGCTGCGACCATCTATGCATTTGAAGATGTTTTCGTACAGGATAGGGAAACGTGGATCCAAGCGACTGACGGACAGAATGTCCTCAATGGTGCATATTTCAAGTTTGCCAATACTTCGACATCGGAGATGGGCGAACCTGTAGTAGTCATCAATCTCGATGAAAAAGGAAAGGAAGTATTCTGTAATATTACACAAAACAATATAGGAAAGCCTATGGCGATTTTCGTAGGAGGAAATCTTTTGACTGCTCCGAATATCCAAAGCAAGATCTGCGGAGGTACTGCAGAGATCAATGGCTCATTCACTTCAGCATCTGCAAAAGAGCTTGCAAATTCTTTGAATGAAGGTACTTTGCCAGCTCCGCTCATTCTCATGCAGGAAGAAAAAATCAGTGCGTCATTAGGAGATAATGCCTTGACTGGAGCGTTGCGAGCAGGTCTGATTGGATTGCTTGCAATCATGGTATTGCTCTATTGTATGTACGGTCTCAAGAAAATGATGCTTACAGGTATAGTGTTGATAGCATTTATCGTGATCCTTTTTGCATTCATGAAACTTACGGACTATGCATTATCGCTTGCGGGTATAGCGGTTATTATCCTATCTATCGGTATGTGAGTCGATGCCAATATCTTGATGTACGAAAGACTTCGTGAAGAGCTTAGAGACGGTAAGAGCATAGGATGAGCTATCGATCATGCAAGAGACAGAAGCCGGCCAGCGATTAGAGATGGACAGCTCAGTACAGGATTGATCGCATTTGTGCTTTTCTCTATGGGAACCAATGTCTTCAAAGGCTTCGGATCTATGCTGATCGTAACGATGCTGATTACGTTGTTCTTTAACGTTCCATTGACGAGAATACTTCTCCATATGTTTTACAATCCAACGAAAAAATAAAGAGACGGATTAGGACATCCATTCCATCTACCCATTTCATCTTTTAATTTCTTTAGCCTATTTCATGAAACAAAAAATCTTCTTGATTATCGGTATTCTGCTTCTCAGCTTCTTTGGCGTGAGCATCTACAATGAGTTCATGGCGAACCATACGTATTATCAGAGTATGCTTGCAGGCCGAGCGAATCGGAAATTATTCCTATGAACAATAATCGCGGCGTGCATACCGTTAGTCTATATCGTCAGAGGAAAGATATTCTCTATAAAGAAATTCTTCGTGTATATCATACCGATAACGTTGATGCTGTATTCTACAATCTTTGTAGCCATAAAAGATACGATAATCGGAGGTTCAGCAGGACGGATACTCTTGATGATCAATACCTTGCTGATCTACTTCCTCGGTATGTATGCAATCGTAGGGTTAACAGCGTTGGGCACACGGATTTCCAAAAAATTCATAAAATTCAAGGAGATCAGGCGACAGGAAATGGTGATTAATTTTGGAATAGGACTCTGAATATTACTCTTGATCATCTATCTCTTCTCTATGATGCATTTGCTTCGGTGAATAATCATACGGGTCATGTTCTTTGGCCTAGGATATATGATCCGACGCATGAAGGAGGAAATGCTTCCATACAAATCCATTATCACGGATATCGCTGATCAGTTCAAAGGAGAGAATCTCAAGAAAAATCGATGGAAATGGATAGGTATCGTTTTGCTCGCTATTTCTATCATCTACTATCTCTATGGATTCCAGTTGTCTATCATCCCGTACTCTACAGCGTGGGATGCTAATCATGAATATATGTATATCCCTAAAGTGTTGGCTGAGAATCATGGTGTTATTCGAGGAAACGCTTGACCTGCAGCGATGGCTCCAGGACTTCGACATATGTTCCTTACGTTCCGGTTCGCGCTTATTACTCCTATCAAGAGCCGGTTTTGGATATCACCAGACAATATAGCAGTATCCATGAATTTTTTGAGCGGACTGCTCGTATTGATTTTTGGTACAGGGTTGATCAGAGAGGTTATCACCTATTTTGCTCCTAAAAAAGATGAAGACGATACGGTTACTTCATTGGGATTCTATAGCGGATGGATGATGTTGCTCTTCCGATTGACCAGCGGAATGGGAGCCTTCCTAGTGTTTGTCGACAATAAAACGGATCTCTGAGTCATGGCATTGACGATCTTAGCGATGCTTTCCGGATTCATCTTCCTCAAATATGTATTGGATAATCGTGAGCATGGATTGAAACTCCATCGGGATTCGCTCAAATATATTATCATTTCATGAGTGATGTTCGCATGGGCATTGATGGCGAAACAGACGGCATTCATCGATATCGCGATGTTCGGATTGTTGCTTATCTGATTATGGATCAATAGTCTTATAGCTATCGGAACAGGAGTAATGACATTGGGTATGATGTGAATGATGAAAATAGCCAATGCTCCGGATATGATGAATCCTATAGCAGGAAAATATATCTTCATGATCGGTTTCATAATTGTCATCATCGGTATTGTCCAGATGCTTATGAAAAAACAGCGAACAAAAGACGTCAAGAGATTGCTTAATTATATAGGCATTCGGGCGCTAACTATAGTAGGAGTTGTTTTGGTGTTTAAAGGTCCTAATGTCTTGATCAACCAGATTTCTACAGGGACGTTCAGTCCAGTGAAATTCATCAAGAGCACGCTGTTGGTGGAAAAAGCTACACCGAACGTATTGCTCGCGACAACAGAAGATGCTAAAGCAGTTGCTGCTCAAACGGCTATAGATAACGAAGCATTGGATACTGCTAATCTCGCTCCAGAACAATGTGCGGAAATAAGCTTCACCGATGAGCAATTGTCATGAGGCATGAGAAAAGCAACGGTAACCAATGAAGATGTAGGAAGATATGTAGGATACGGATGGAAAGAGATTGCCAAAGGCGGCGGCCTCAATCTCGGTTACGGTCTCTTGAGGATCTTCTATCCAGCAAATGCTACATGCTATGGGTTGAATAGTCAAGCAAAGCTACTATGCAAAAATGCTCAGGCGATAGAAAATTTCAATGTACCTACGATACAGAGTTTGTTTGCTCAAATGAAAAAGGGAACAGAAGCTTATGATCTTTTGAGCGGAGCACTCGCAGCATATACAACAAAATGAAATGAATCAGTCATAAATCCTGCAGAATACAGGGATCAGATCCTAGCGATCAGGCAATATTACCAAAACCATTCTATCTTTACTCAAGCAGGCAAGATCAGTATCCCATATAGATATCTCGTGCCATTCAATATCACTTTCAATCGGTCATTGCAGAATCTTAGCAGTTATTATACCGATATCGGTTATGTACGGTTGATGATCCTATCGCTGCTCGTGTTGGGATTCGTTTATGCGCTCTTCAATGCAAAACGCTTCAAACAAGATATGAATCTTGTCATGATCAGCGGTGTAACTATCATAGGATGGGCTATCCGGCGGATCATCGGAGGAGGAATTCTACGGTATGGAATGGGACTTGTAGTTTGGACTGTTGTCGCAGTTGCTTTGACGCTCAAAGATATGTTCACCCATACGCAAGAAGAAAAAGACAAAATGATATTCTATATCCTCATCTTCTTGTTCGTTATTCGAGGATTGGTGCAATTCGTACTTAATTTCATCAGAATCTCTTCTCAGTGAGGAGGAGGTCCTTTCATTCGATATAGGATGAATAACGGAAAATCAATAGAGATCACTTCTACGCTTCAACAATCAGAAGTAGTGAAGTCAGGCTATGGATGGAAAGATGTCTTTGATCTACAATTCCCGCATTACAATAAATTCATAGAATATACGAAGGATAGAAAGAACGAAGATGGAGTGCTGATCGCAGGAACCTATATGCAATACTTCTTAGATAATCAACATAATCTTAAAAACGATGGAATGCTCAATCGATTCCGGGAACAAGGATCTGACGGAAATCTCTGTAAGACATATCAGAGAATCAAAAAATCAAATCTCAAATATCTCGTTATCGATCCAAATATCTGAACTGTCGTGATGGGAGAAGGAAATGAGTCGCTCTTCAATAGGTTTTTTGCAAAGAAAGATCCGGTCACGGGAAAAATCCAGGAAGATGGGGCAATCAGTACGTTGGTAAAATTGTGGAGTGCAGGATATGTACATCTCTTCGGTACCAACAATCTCTGAGCTAAGTATGCGTTTAGTTTGGATGACGCGACCTTGAAAGCAAAATTTGGAGAGATGTCTGCGGATGAGTTGGTGTTCTTGAGAGCTAAGCTTTCCGTAGCAAGATTCTTCTCAGATGCACAACAGCTTCTCAACTTCATTGCAGAGACTTTCACCAATAGGATACAGAATGGTCAGGCTATAGGTGATATCGCAGACGTTTACGGTAAGACTATCGATGAAGCGAAAGTGCTTACGGTAGCGCAAGGTTTGCTTACACAGCCATGAGCATCTGAACAATTGCAGAAAGCTATAGAATGATTGACACAGGATGAAAGGATGATTCTCGCTCAATATCTAGGATTGAGTAATCTCCTCAAAGCAGGCAATACACAATATCAAGAATATCTCAATAATATCATCGGACAGAGTCTTGGTGGCTGATCACAGCTTATCGTATTCGAACTCAATTAATGTTTAAGAATTAAAGAAACATACCGAAATTCTTAATTGCCGAAGCTCTTAATGTATTTTAATTTGTTAGTTATATAGCAATGAAGTTAGATGTATCAGAAATCAAAAAGAACACCATCCTCGATATCGATGGACAATTGTACAAGGTAATCGATTTCGCTTTTATGCAGTGCCAGCAAAGGCAAGGAAGCTACACCTTCAAACTCAAGAATCTTATCACAGGAAGCGTACAGAACTTGACCTACAAATCAGGATCAGTCATCGAAAAAGGTGATGTAATGACCAAAAATGCGGTATTTCTCTATAACGCAGGCGACACATACACATTCATGGAAAACGATACAGGAGAGATGCATGATCTCAATAAAGACATGGTCGATGATATCACAGGATATCTCAAGGAAAATATGGATTGCTATGTTATGGTCCACAAGGGTAATGTTATCAGTGTTATCCTTCCTCCTACCGTTTCCTACAAGATCATTGAGACCGTTCCTGGGGTAAAATGAGATAGAGCGCAAGCAGGAAAGAAGCCAGCAAAGATAGAGACAGGATTGGAAATTATGATCCCATTACACAAAAATGAAGGTGATACCGTGACATTGAATACGCTTACCGGAGAGACAAACTAATTATTCACCTATAAAGAAAAAGAGCCTCATGGCTCTTTTTTTTTGAAACTTATTTTTTCTGATTGAAGACTTCGATAGTTCGTTTTCCTTCAGGGAGCGAACTTTTCAGAATCCGTGGATTCAACTTTTTCACTTCGTAATAACTATATCCGTTGGTCTTGGCTCGTTCAGCGATATTCTCTATTTGTTTGACGCTTATGTTTTCCGTATCGAATGGTGCATAAATCGATCATAAGGTATCGCGATCAAAGAAACGGTATCTGTTTTCTCGTACGTGTTTCATCGCCAATATCCTAAACACATATCTGGAAGTCTCGTTGTTCAACCGAAGATCGTAATAGTTGTTGCTAAATTGATTGTCTATACTTGCTTGCAAGCCGTTTTCGCCTCTATTGTAGGCGGCGGCTACGAGGGTTCGATTGCCGAATTTCTTGTAGAGGTTGGTGAGATGAGTGATAGCCGCCGCCGTAGACTTGGCGACATCGAATCTTTCATCTACGCCTGAATTGACTATCAATCCATATTTTTGCGCTGTTCATGGCATGAATTGCCGTATACCTGCTGCACCTGCAGAGCTGCTAACATTCTCTCTCAACGCACTCTCGATGACCGGGATAT
>CAZJMP010000017.1:0-17690 GCA_964547365.1 uncultured Candidatus Peribacteria bacterium
CAACAAACAGAAGCATCTGCTGGAGCTCTGGAGAGATCTGGAGCTCATGAAGCAGGCTCCATCATGGTTTATATACTCACATATAAACACCCGTAAACAAAAACGAAAACACATGCGACTGATCATCGCATGGATACCTTCCCAAGCTAGCCACGGGAAGCCGAAGGAATGGATTTACTCACTAAGGACCCATTCTGTATATCTTTCCATTAGTGAACCAAATAATTCACGTATAAACCACAAAAATCTTATTATTATGAAACACTTTGTTTTCCTGGCAGTATTGCTGCTCATGGGTATGAGCGCCTGCCAAAAAGAAGATATGTCTCCAGTATCGGATATGCCATCTTCTTCGGTTAGTGATTCTACTTTAGAATCATTAGATACTTTACATCTCAAAGCTGGAACAATGACAGGATACACCGTATCCCCACGTTTTGGCTTACCTAACTCTACGTATTATACTTTCAAAGTCTATGATGCCGTTGGCACATTATCTTTGTCTGTAAAACTCTATGACCGCGCAACTGGAACTATAACATACCTACCTATGACAAAAACAGGAAGTTATTGGTTATTATCTACTAAAATATCCAATGGTGGATGTTTTGCTTACAACTATGTATATAGTATTAGCAAAAATCCTATCAATACTTCGAGCTATTTGGATTTATGGAACAGTAAAAATACATTCAGTTATTCTGGCATAAGTTCAATTTCTTGGCCTTTTGGAGCTGATGGATCCAGTTGGTATAATAGAAATACATGGAATGGCGGACAAGAAGGTGGAAGTGGATATGGTTGGAATGAAGGAGCCCATGTTGGAACAGCAGAACGCTATTCTGATGATTGGAACAGGACCAACGATTTAGGAGCAATTATCCGTTCTCCTTTGGATGGATATATTGAAACAATTGGACAATATTATGTCTCTGGATATGGTTATAGTAAATATGTTTCTGTCATCCAACAGAGTTCTGATGGAAATTTGTATAGATTTTACGTTGGGCATCTACAAAGCACAGTAAGCGGATTATATTCTGGCAAATATGTACGTGCAGGTATTGATCAAATAGGAACTCTTGGTTCTTCTGGAGCATCATCACCTCACGCTCATACGAATATGCGAGTAAACGGAGTTTCTGTGCCATTTTATTTCAACGCTCAATAATGAAGAGCTCTTGCTTTCATTATACCACTTATTATAGGGGAGGTATTCCTTCCCTATGTTTTTTATTATGTAAATTATGTTCAATGAAATATTATTTGTTTATCTGTGGTCTTGTTGTTCTGTTATTAACAGGATGTGTTCAAAAAGAAGAAATAAAAAAATCAACATCTACAGAAACATTATCTTCTTCTGTACCCGAACAAACATGATTAGCTCAATTTTCCGAAAGTGAACTCTTTTCCTGAACATATCTCGGATGAATCTATATGCCTATATTTATTTCTGGAAATACCCTTGTAGTTAGTTGAGTTTTTTCTTTCGATATACCAAAAGAAATAGTGCATAAAATATATTCTAATCAATATACACCCGTCAATAAATCGTATTATGAACGAGTAGGATTTACTAATAAAGATAAAAATAAGACGTTTAACCTTAATATTTATAAGCTTATCCGACCCGAAACAACATACTCCGATAAAGATCTTTGTAAGGTAGAATATTTTGATTGATTTATAACAAAATCTGAAAAAATCAAAAACATACAATGAAAAAACATATATATATACTATGCAACTCTTATGTCCAATGGCTTAGATGTCGAACCTACTAAGATTATAGATACACATTTTTGTTTTGTAGATAGTGGTATGCTCTATAAGTTTTCAGCATCTAATTATACGCATAGTTATATAGACCAAATAATCGAATCTATAGAACTTTTCTAATTTACTCCATCCCTACCCCTTCCTCTAAAATAGAGGAAGGGAACAAGTTTCCGGCGCCTGCCCTGTCTTTAGCAGGGTTTTAGAGGGGTTAGGGGAATAATTTTTTTCCCTTTGTTTCAGAGGGGGATTAAGGGGAAGTAACATAAAAATAAACACTTTAATTTACAAAGACACTTTTTCATGAATGAGATAGACTTTTATCGCAAACCCTATTATATTAAATCTTTCTCTAAACACTTAAAGCACAATCAAACACCATCAGAGAAAATACTACGAAACCATTTACAAGCTAAGCAATTCCATGGCCTGAAATTTCACAGACAAAAACCAATCTTTGTATACAGAGAAGATTCTTGAATAGATAGATTCTTTATAGCGGACTTTTATTATCATCCCTCTAAATTAATCGTCGAAATAGACGGTTCTATCCACAACAAAAAAGAAATTAAAGAATACGATAAACTGAGAGAATACTTATTACAAGAAAACTGATATAAAATCATAAGATTTACAAACGATATGATACAAAGCAATCTTTTGTGGGTTTTGGAAAGTATTAAAAGCAGTATTGTTTCTTAAGTATATTACTCCATCCCTATCCCTTCCTCTAAAATAGAGGAAGGGAACAAGTCCCTCTGTTTCAGAGGGATTTAGGGAGTAACACAAAAAGACCCCCTTGCGAGGGTCCTTTTGCTTTCCGCGAGAGCGGAATATTTGATTACTTTCGATGACTATTGTTGGATGTTCTTTCCTAAGTCAAGAAGAGTAGTCATAGCTGTTTTGTAACCAGCAGTCAACATATTAGCATGAGACACAATTGAAAGATTATCAAATATGTCATTGTAGCTGATATCAGACAAGCTGATATTTACATATGGAGTTCCACTAGCCGCAGCCCAAGTTACACCTTGTACATTTACATATACTACAGTACTTCCTATAACATCTATTGGTGTTGAAGGAGTAAGTGTAGTACCTGCAGTAAGATTTACTGTGCTTGAAGCATATGTCTCTCCTCCATTAGCTTCTGAAGTAAGAGTTACTGTAGCTCCACTTATAGATGAAGAAAGGTTTTGTCCAAACGCCATCTTAAGAGCAGTAAGCTTCATTTGATTAGAACCAGTAAGTGTAAGTTTGTAAGTAGCATAGTTAGATCCAGCTATACCTTCAACAGAAGCAATAGTAAGGATTTCATTAACTGGGAGAACATTGCTTGACATAGCCTTTCCAGTCAATGGGATTAATCCAGTTCCGTACATGCTTTCAAATGTAGCTGCATTAAGCTTAGTATAGAATTCTCCCATAAGATCTCAGCTTGTGCTTACATCTTGGAAAGTAGCTTGTACCTCATATGTCTTAGTCACACCAACACCGATAGTCTTGTTGAGACCAGAAGCATATGCTACAGAAGAACCAGCAGTTGTTGTCAATGTACCAATATTTACACCATCTTCAAGAAGTACGAGATCAGCCAATTTAGATGCATCAATAGCAGCAACTGTTCCACTTAATTGGATATTGAAATCCTTAAGAATGATGTCACCATCGAATGCTTTAATCTTGACGCTTCCGATAACAGCTGTTGAATCAGTCTTTACTAATTTCTTAGAGTAAGATTGAGTCACTTCGCTAGCTGTACCACCTGCAACAACAGTAAGTTCTGTTCCTACAGCAGTAACCGTAGAACCTACAGCTTCATTATTGATGATATTCTTAGCATTTACTGTATTAAACAATAATTTCATCTTGTTACCTGCAACAACTGCATTAGCTACCTGATCCAACTTAACAGTAAGATTAAGTGGAGTAGATTTTGCAACTGTCAAAGCCGTAGGCAAGACGAATGTAAGAGTTTCAGTAGCACCAGTGTTGATAGTTTCACTTACGAGAGCTGTTCCAGCTGCATCGTAAACAGTTACGCTTCCACCATCAAATGTTTGCCGGTTAACTCCAGACAAGTCAGCCTTGAATGAGTATACCTTTGATACAACATCACTAGTTGTAGTGAACTTAAGTGTAGCTAATTCTACATTTCTATCTCCCTTCTGAACGTTCTTTGTTGTAGCAGAGCTATTAGAAAGAGCGAGATCAGCTTGAGTGATAGTTATAACTTTACCACCGATAGATCCAATGCTAGAAGAAACAGTTTCACCGTTATCTGCATATTCTCTAGTAGTGAAGTCATCAAGATTGATTGCATCAACATTAGCGCTGATTTTTACAGCTGGAGCAGTATCCTTAACGTCTCCGTAGATACTGAATGCAACAGTTCCATTAACAGTAGCTGACCCATCAAATGTAAATTCTTGATCACCAGTTCCTGCTATAGTTTCAGCAGCTATGATAGTGTTTCCGATCTTTACATACAAATTTTGGAGAACCTTATCAAATCCTGTTGTAGCGCTGTTGTTATTCAAAGTAACTTTCAAAGTCTCTAAGTTGATTGATTCCATAGATTGAAGTGTACCTTCATAGAAAACAACTTCTTTTGCTCCAGGAACAACTGTCTTAGCAGAAATACTTCCTTCATTGAATCTAAGATCTCCACCAGCAAGTGTAACTACAGAAGCAGTAACATCATTAGCTTTTACGAAAGCTGTTCTGAATAAAGAATCTTTTTCTATAACATTTACGTCTTCTGTATTTCTGATGTAGAAGTTGTAAGTGTCACCGATTCTGTCACCATTAGCTATTTTTCCTTTGATGACATATGTAGCAGAAGATTGAGTATTCTTGATTTCATCATTCAATGTGAATGTAACTGTTTTAGAACCAACAGTTGTTTTTGTAGAAACAAGAACTTCATCTCTATACAATCCAAGATCTTCCAAGTATGCAAGATCTGAATTACCTGAGTTGTTTACTGTGAATGACTTTACTAATACAGCTCTATTGAGAGCAGTGTTTGTAGTAAGTTTGAAATCACCCAATTCTACCAACTTAGAAGAATCTACCTTATATGAAGGGTATGTAGTGTTAACTGCAGATCCAGTAACAGTCATTACTGTATAATCTGCTGTTCTAAGTACTGGAGAAGTGAATGTTCCGTTTACTGTCTGAGCAGTAGAACTTACATCAGTAGAAACCAACTGGATTTCATCACCAGCAGAAGTTTCATTAAGCTCCATAATAACGTCAACTGTTTCAGAAGACTTTACTACCAATGGAGTAGTGAAAGAAACAGTAGCTACATTATCAGTAAATGAAGCCTTGGAAGTTATTCTTACACCATCTTTTTCGAAGAATACCTTGTGAGTAGCTGTCAAGTTAGCAAGACCTTGCATTTTGATCTTGATGCTGTTTACAGTTATGTCTGCACCAGCAGCAGCAAGCTTGATTGATCCAAAGTTTACTAAACCTGCCATAGGTACAGAAGTGTAATCTACACCTGCGCTAGAAAGAGTAAGTGTTCCTTCCTTAGCTTCTACAGCTTGACATTCAGCTGGACAAGTGTCCAAACCTAATGAGCAAGAAAGAACATTTTCTGGAGTTTCACAAACAGCTGGAGTTTCAGCTCCTGCAGCTCTCTGCATCATAAGCATAACATATCCTCTTACTTCGTTCATATTAGGATTGTCAATGTTGTTCATGATACCAGCATCCTTAAGAGCGTTCAAGTGATTTACATAGTATGGTTCTCCACCATTGTATGTGTCACCATAAAGAGCCCTTGAAAGAACTGTTCCAAATTGTGCTCTAGTTACAACACCGTTTGGATTGAAAGCAGTGATTCCTTGACCCATAAGTCCCATCTGGCAAGCCTCTTCGATATATCCTTGAAGCTCTTCAGATTGATTAGCGATGTCAGTGAATTCACATACGATTGAAGTGTCAGGAGTTTGTCCCAAAACTTCCTTTGCATAATTAACCATCATCTTAGCCATATGAGATCTGATAAGAGATCCGTACATATTAGCAGTGTCAATAGTTCCTTGTGTAGTTATACCTATAGAGTAGGCATAATCATACGCACCTTGCAATTCGTCACTGTAGCTAGCAGCTCCAAGAGTTGGCGTAGGTACAGCTGTAGCGAATATTGCTAACGCAGCAATACTTGCAAACAATTTTTTAAAATTTTTCATGTGTACAATTAAAATACAATATAAAAGTGTTTTGTTTTGGCTCACAGCCAACCGTCTACCTCACAGATAGACGTGCCCATCTCACAGACGGGCTTGTCCGCCATTTTGGCGGGCGATGTGATGTTTGATCCGGATCACATTCCAGACAAACGAGAAGGTTCCGTGTCTCCACACGGTAACTTTCTTTAGACAATAACAATCTGAGCGACAAATACAAGACAATTTTAGACAGTCTACTGCTAACAGTTAAATCTAATCCAAAACTGCTTTTTATGAAGTACTTTCCAGAAAACGCCAAATCGTCCACGAGGAATAGCTTCCCTATGAAAGATTCGAGTTCCTTTCAAAGACTTCCTTGTCTTTCTCGATCATTAAAGACCACATCCTTCTGATGACGTATACGACAAACTGTCTATTTTGTGACAACTTTTCGTTAGCACCCTTTACACAAAAAAACGAGAAAACCTAGTTTAAGTCTTTATACTTACTACTTTATACTCAAGCCTAATTTATATACCGTTTTTTATAAAAATATATATAGTATGTCTAACTGACTATATTTAACTCCACTTCAGCCTACCCTGTATATATTAGGAGTCATTCCTACATTATATCATTCACTTATACCATAATCACGTCATTCCCGCGAAAGCGGGAATCCATACCTATTCCGTACTATGATACAAATCCTCCCATTCTGAATTACTTTTTTCTATCAATTCTATTTTCCACTTTCTATACCATTTTTTCAGTTGTTTTTCCCTTCTGATAGCATCCAATATCGATCAATATTTTTCATAATATACTAGAATTTTTACATTATATGTTTTTGTAAATCCTTCGTTCCATCCTTCTTTATGTTCGTATATCCTTCTTCCGATATTGGTTGTTGCTCCTATATACAAGGTACCGTTCTTCTTACTTGCTAATATATATACAAAAGCATCCATATGGTAGATTAGTGATTAAAGCAATTTAGTATGGATTCCCAATCAAGTTGGGAATGACGTACACATAGTAGAACAGATTCCCGCTGGAGTTTATCCCGCAAGGCGGGGCGGGAATGAACTTTTTAACAATCTTTTATCAAAAATGATAGAAAAATGTTAGAAAACCCTGTCTAGACCTGTCAACTTGATAACTTGCGGTTATCAATATTTTTATCACAAAAATATATATTTTCTGGCTTTTCACCTTTATTTTCCCTGTTTTTTTTCATCCGTAATATGAACGCTGTCAGAAATCAGAGCAAAAATATATATTTTACCCACAATCCAGAGACCGATAAAAATATACCATACTCTGCCAATATCTGAGAAACCTTATAGATATATTCAATTACCCGTTGCTCTATGAGCAATATTCGCTGCCAATGCAGGAAAGAATACAGCCAAACGCTTACGAATCCGTAGATCATAACAAACGGCACGATTGGTAATACGAAGAGATTCCCGACAATCCCCATCAGATTTATCTTTCCCATAAAGAAGATAATAATCGGAAAGATTCCTATACTCGCTCAAATACTTGGTGAAATATAGTTTTTGTACGCATACCCCAACCCTTTCTGGAGACGATTTTGCTGGCATTTTATCGTTTTATCATTTCATCATTTTATCGTATCGAAGTAGACAAGTCAGATAATGGCCGCATAGGACAATAAAAAGCCTGTATCATACGCCAAAAAATACGGATTAATTATCAGCATGATCAACGCACTGATAGACAATAGTCTCCAGATATTTATTTCTCTTCATCGGAATAACGCCACCATACTCAATCCTCCCATCAACACTGCACGGAAGACGCTGGAATCCAATCCACAGACAAGGCTATATCCGGTAATCGTGATCAAAATAATCGATATCCTCACGTAAAATGGCAGAAAAAAGAGTATGAATTGTAAAAAAACGACAATCATCAAAATATTTCATCAACTGACCGCTATCAAATGCACCAATCATGAATCAACGAATTGCTGATATTCTACTTCCGGAATTTGCGATCTGTCACCGATCAACATGCCAAGTACTAGTCCTGAGACCTTATTTTCTCCATAGGCAGCGATAATTTTTTCTTGAATAGACTTTTTCATAGACTGGATGATTCACGCTTCATTTTTCATTGGTCATTCGTAATTCGTAATTGAATTTTTCTCATAGATCGTGCCCTGCCGTCATTTCATTTTGAGCCGTTTTCCATAGTCGAAGCCTCAGGAAAAAATCGGTACGGCAAATATTCAAGAAGACACCGTCCAATATCATCACCCCTCTATTTTAGAGGGGTCAGGGAGAGTAAGATTTCCCACAAGTCGGAGATTATCACCAATGTTGTATTTTTTCTCTGAACGAAGCAGAAATTCGGAATTACCATCAGAAAATATATATTTTCCCTGACCGGAGATATCGCTGATAGTTCACGATCATATGAATGATTTTCCATATTCGACATCCTGACCGTAATATGTTCGTTCCTTGACTACAAACGCACATCCTGCCAAGATGAACGCACCGAACACGGTTATGAACATTCTCTTACCTAATATTTTTTTGCCGCTTATGGACTGATATATTATCAGTACAATGACTACAAGCGCCAGAGAAATACTCGCAAGAGCGATATTCTCGAATATCGTAAACATCAATATGAAAATCAGGAAAAACAACAAAAACATGATTTACCTTAGAATATAAATTGTGATTTGGGACATGGGACATGGTTTTGTCCTACAGTTATTTGAGAGATTCTATAAGTCCCGAAATTAATTTAGATATATCTTTTGTGGTGATATACATATTTTCAAAATCACTTTCGCTAATATATCATATCCTTTTAGCAAATGTAAGCATAGAACGAACCTCTCAACAAGATCATTTTGCTACATATAAAAAATATCTAAATTCATTATTTGTCTTTCTTTCAAATCCTTCGGCTATATTATTTGAAATAGACATTCATGCTCTTTGAATCTGATCTCTAAATGAAAAATCTTTTATATTTCTCAATAGTGTGTATATATGAAAAGTAAGATCTTGTGCTTTTTGCCAAGATATAATATCTTCGAACTGTTTTATCATATGATTATATTTTTTGAAAAATAAATGGAGTTTTGGGAAATGTATTTTGGGACATGGTCCTTGTTCCTTATCCCTTATTCCTTGTTCCTTGTCCCTGAAGTTATGAGTTTATTTATTTTGTCTGCGTACGGTATCGCCACAATATGCTTTCCATGCAGTTTCAAAGGCAAGAGAAAATGAAGTCTCGCTCAGACACCGCCGTCAGCATGAGAGAAAAGAGAAAGTGTCTCCTGGAGAGTATGTTTAGTCCGATCATAGATCTCAAGACCAGGAATATATTTTTTTATGGTGTGAAAACAGAGTTTGTCGTCATTCATATCACAAGGGAAAAACAGCTTTTTATGATCAGGATAGTTCTGGCAAAATTGAACAATCTTATCGACATTATATCTGTCTACGGATTGTTTATTGATGTTGATCAGAATATATTTTTGCTTTATACTTGAGTTTTTAGGTTTGACGGTTTGGATGATCTCCTGTGCGAAATCTTCGTACAACACCGTTTCCTGGTTGAATTTTTTGGCTATCGACAAAGAATCTCTATCTCTGACGACAATCTTTTCCGCTTTGGGAAGTAATTGTCTATAGAGAATTTCTGTCCATCATTTCTTGGATTTTCCGATACCGCCGAGCAGAACAAATTGTCCTTTTCTCACGCTATAATTAAATAAGATAGGAAGATTCCGTCCATCATGCGGAAATGGTCTTTCATCAGAAAGCACCTCTCCCCCGCCAAAGAATTTGAAAATCTTCTTGTACTTGCTCAATCCAAGAAAATTGACCAGATGAGTAATGTATTTATATTTGTGCTGTTTAGCATTTACTAGTTTGATGGAATTCAATTGTTTCTCGGTCAACAATCCTTGGTAATTCTCCCGTATCCGATCTTCCATTCGGGATTTGTTTCCGACTTCCACGAAGAGCTTGGTGAGAGGATATTTAACGAACAATCGTCTGACTACTCCAAAAAACAAGAGCTCGTCTCCAAAATTTCTATATCCGTAATATCCTCTCAAATACCCTTCCATACTTCAAAAACTATGTAAAGATTGAAACATTGAAAGATTGAAAGATTAATTTTTCCATCTTTCCATTCTTCCATATTTCCATTTTTTTATTCTTCTTTCGCTTCTGCTTTTTTCTTCTCTGCCGTATTTATGCTTTTCACGAATGCCATGAGCATCTTGGTAACGTGTCGAGTCATATCATAAAAGCCCTTGAATTCATCCTGTGTGATACACCCTAATTCCAGCAATAAATATAGCATCGATCTCATTTGGCTGGTGCCTCATTTTGCGTTGATAAACGCTTCCTTGATAGCTTTATTGCTTCTGTTTTCAAACCCTTCTGCGATTTGATTCATAATGGTAATATTAGTCTTCATAAGCATATCTTTGAGTCCGTATTCCTTGCAATTCTTGCAAGCGTCATATAATTTGATTCCTAGCTCCTTGGCTTTTTGCCGAGCGATAAGATCTTCGAATTTTTCTATTTTCATGGTAGGTAATTGGTGATAAAATAAAAGGAATTATTGGGAGTGTTTGAGCGCATCTATGCCCTCGAAAACAGCGACAATGACTAGCGGTGTGCGCTCGATAATCGCAAATTGCTTCTTGATATCGGTTACGGACACTCTCTGTCCATATATGTCCACTCGGGCATATCATTTGCCGATCAATTTCTTGCTCTCCGCGAGCAGATCGAAGTAATGTTTGATGTCTGTATCATAGTACAACGGTTTTCGATCCTGCATCAAGTAGCTCTTGATCAAGCTGGAGAATCATTTGTAGAGTTTCTGCTCTTGGGTGGTTTTGATTGCCGCTTTCCCTGCAGGTATTTTCTTGCAGAGATACGACTGTCCATCATATCGGATGCAAAGAGTATTATCGATTTTCTTGAGCTGCAATTTCGTAAAAATATCCAAATTTTCCTGGGAAAGCGTTTCCATCCCGGGAGTCGATCAGAAGATTTTCTCCCCTTCTTTGGGAATCCTATAACAGAACTTCGTGAGTTCATTTTCCTGGTAGAAGAGTGAAATACAGGCAGCTTTGTTGACCAACCCTAAATTTCAAGAAATGATATTTTCCTGACCTCCGAGGACGATTCCACTCAATTTCTTCTTGCTACTTCCTCTACGAAGCGTGAATCCCTTACTCAGATCAAATATATTCATCCCTGAATTCGTAATTGATCATTCGTAATTCGTAATTAATATTCATATTTCTTCATTGATATCTTTGCCTTGAGGATTCGGCAACACGTATGTAATGATAAATGAGGTTCATGAAAAATCATAGATGATTCAGGTAATCATTTCGCCGGTGATTTCTGTGCCGGTCTCCACATCTGCCACAGGAATATTTGGATTGTAGGTATAGGTGGCAAAGATATGATCACCGTAAGTTAATTGAACAACCACCTCCTGTCCATCTTCCGTGCTATTTGGGAATCCGAAGGTCTTGGTGAATGTCGTCGGGACATTCATGGGCAACATCCAAGGGAGTGTTTTGTTGGTGCCGTTGACTTTGAGTCTAAATATCTTACTCAAATCCAAAGGAGTAAGATCTCCTGAAAGCGATGTAGCCAATAAGGTGATTTTTTCGTTATTGGTATCCGAACCTTCTGGGTCATATTCCACGTTCGTAATACGGATGGTGTAATTATAGATATCAAAACCACTGATACTCTCTTGTATTTCTCACGAAAATTGACCAGAGAGGGAGTGATCTGGACAGACTACGCCAGTGCCTTGATTGCCCGTACCCATAGAGATATATTGAATTTTTGTACCGGTCCGACCTGAAATATATTTCAAAAACTTTCTTTCGAATCCTGGCGAAAAGTCGTCCACGGAGTCCAAAACATGGGCACATTGTACAGTCGTAGTATCGAAATATATGGAACTACCTAGTATTTCCCCGGAATGATAGACAATGTCCATAACTCGTCTATTTTGTCTATAACCAATGGTTATCACTCATCGATTTCAGGTACTAACCAGGGAAAAATCACCATTTCGTACACTTGGCAGCTTTTCGCTCTCCTGCCGGAAGCCCGTAGAGGAAACCAACAAAAACGAATGTTTTTCCAACGTAATACCTGAGTTTTCCCGAGAAAACCCTATATCGGTCGCCAGGAGACTTCCTGATATGGACAGGCTATCCAAAGTGATGTTGTCATGGATCGCCAACTCGATATACGGAGGATGTGTTCCATCACCCCAGAATATTTCGCTGACTTTTATCAGATTTCTCTGGTCTACGGAAACACAAGGAATCGGTAACTGAAACGAATCTGATTGTGTAGGCGGATAGGATACATTTATGGGAGCATTTCCGATAGCGGTAGTAATTCATGGATTGATAATATATCCACTGAGAGCGTTCACTACCCTACTAGTTTGCACCCGGGTGGAAATTCCGCCTATCTTTTCGAACGAGGTCTTCTTATCATTGTAAAAATTGACCCGATAGGGATCCACCAGAAACTCATCTGCCTTCTGTCCGGAAATGATCAGAGAGATATTGATCGGCGCTGTATCGATCAAATTGAGCGACAATCCTGTCTTGCCGATGAACCGATTCCCAGAAACCTGCGAAAGGGTATCCCCAAATATTTTGGACTCGCCCGGAAAGAGGGAAATATTCATCAAGGAAAGCGTTGTGCTTTTGACTCCGACCAAGGAAAGATTTCCTGAAAAAATTCCGTCGCCGATATTCGTGATCTCGATCCATTCGTCCGTCCCGTCATAATATATTTCGGAGATAATCAGATGGGGTTGAGGATCAGGAATAAGTTCCAAAATAATTCAAGAATCTGATGCTCCTGTGGATGTTCACGACCCAAAACCAAGGTCGATTTCCCCTGATAACGAAGGGATATCAATTCATGTAAAGTCCAGTCACGAACTATTAATTTCTCCGCTGTCTACTTCTGTCATACTCTGTCCGTCACCCGTCAGGAAGAATTCTCCTGTTTCTTGGGCCAAAGATGTTCAGATGATGACTATCGAAGCGACCGCCAATAACACAACAAGTCGTTTGTACATAGCGTACGTTTACAAATAAAGCCGTTCTGCGCAGAACAGCCGAGAGTGTAAAAAAGTGAAACTGGAAAAAAACTGACAAAGGTAAGACAAAAAGTTTCCACCCAGGTGGAAACTTTAGTATGTTTGGTAATAAAGCTGTTTTTGTGTTGCTATCACCCGGGTGATTAAGACAACAACGCTTCCCAGATTATTTTCTTTGCATGAGATATAATACCTTTTTTGTCTTTTTGCTGGCGTATCTTTTTGAAGCTTTTGAAATATTTGATAGTATTGGCTAATTGTTGTTCAAAATCAGGATCCCTTTGATTGATTCGTACGTCATTGTGAAATTTAGCATATCGCTTAGCGTTATCATACTGGTCATGTGTCCATGGAATAGGTACGATAATCTGTTTCATATCATACAATTTCTGTTCAGCTAATGAGGTAGTGCCGCCGCGAGTGATGGCTATATCACAGATGTTATAGAGTTCTCCCATCTCTTTTTGGCTCAAGAAGCCGTAGGCATGTACATGAGGAAATTTGTCAAATACTGTCGACATCTCTTCGTTGGACAATCCCAATACAATGAAAAACTCATAATATTCTTTAAGATCTAGTGTGGATTCAAAAATATGATGAAGACTTTGATAGAGTCTTTTCGATCCTTGGGAACCTCCTACAACCAAAATCAACGTCTTGGACGTGAACTCAGGATGTCCTTCTATAATGATATCATCAGATAGAATTTGACCTACGGTTTCTGATTTTGGCAAAGCACCCTCAAATCCTGTGAATGTCTTGTATGCGAAACGATTTGCTATCTTATTGACCAATCCTGAACGTGTATCTGACTCATGGATAATGATCTTTCTGTGGAGGAGCGTTGCCGCTAACACTACGGGGAGAGCAACATATCCTCACTTGCAGAATACGACATCAATGTGATGAAAGAGGAGTCGATAGATCGATTGTATGATTCCCCACAAGAACAAAAAGAAGTCAGGAATATTTTTTAATCTAGATTTTCGATAGGTTTCCCTGCGGTACTTTCATGAGGAAATAGAAATAAATTGAAGTTTATCCGACATGCCGCGTTCCTGGAGATCACTACACACTTTCGATTCCAAACTCTTTTTTGACCCGAACCGATAGAGCTTTTCAATGTGTTCATCATAAGATGGATGCACTTTGAGAAATTCTAAAAGACTTCTGATCGGAAATACATGACCACCCGTTCCTCCACCAGCCATAGCT
This sequence comes from uncultured Candidatus Peribacteria bacterium, assembly GCA_964547365.1. Lineage (GTDB taxonomy): Bacteria > Patescibacteriota > Gracilibacteria > Absconditabacterales > Absconditicoccaceae > CAJBLF01. Next base: position 14,343 of record CAZJMP010000017.1, read on the forward strand.
ATTTTGAGTTTTTTAGTTTTTTTTGTCATATCGCAGGTCTGTAAAATCTAAAGTCTGTAAGATCCAAAATCTATCAACCAATTTAGAAGTCTTCGAATACTTCATGTTCCTTGGTCTTTTTTTGGTAAGAAAATAACTCCTGGAGTTTTGGCGCCATAACGACTTTGATGGTTTCGTAGTCGAAATCATTTTGAAGCTTGAGTCGTTTTTGTTCAGGATCACCAAAAACCGTCGACAATAAAATATCCCATTGAACGGTAATATTTCTTTTCCCTTTGATGAGTTCATTGACCTCTGAAATTTTCTTGCCGATCATGGCAGCGAATTGTTTTTGGGTCAATCATCTGCTAGTGAGCTCTTGCTGGAGCAGTTTTCCTGGGTGCTGGTTTTCCATATTCCAACTGGTGAACGAATAAATTATTATCTAATTCTATGAATTAGTGAATTTTATGGTATATACTCTTTTTTTTATCTAATTCAAGCTATTTTCACTTGTTCTACGAAACAGTGAATTTCTCTCAAAAAGTCCCTGAAAACAATTATATCTTTTTCATCATTTCACTGTTTCTCTGAATTTTCTTGGATCTTTTTGTTTTTGAAAAAAGTCTTTTTTTGATTTTTTTTCGAAACTTTTGATTTTTTCTTATATTTTTCTCCTCTACTTCTTCATTATTTTACTCTTTCACTGAAACAGTGAATACTTTTGATCATATATTTTATCTCTTTTCTCTTGAAATCGGTATATTATTCGCTAATTATATAAACAAGTGAATTGGTAAATTTTTCTTTTTTCATTATACTATATATAAAATATTCATTGTTTATATGAAACCGTGAATTGACAAAAAAAATTTTGCTCATATATAAGGTAGGTGGTCTATATATAGAAATATAGACCATTTTCTATATATCCCAAAAAAACCAAAAATCTTTGGCTATTTTTTCCAAAGACTTTCGTATATTTCTCCATTATTTGACATATTTGCTATTTTGCTATTTTTATGCCACTATAATACCTTTTTCTTATATAAATGTTCTTTTAGTTTTTTTATATCTATTTGCTTCTTTTCAACCTCTTCTCTGTGTCTTGAAAGGAAAATATTCCATGCTTGTTGACCATAATCTCTTTTTTCTCCTTCACTTGGTTGATTTCCTAACTCCTGATCGATAAAAAATTGATTAATGATCTCGTCCATAATAAGCAAAACCTCTTCCTCATATACATCCATAGTAAGGTCTTCATGTAATTGCTTATTTGCTGCTTCAGAGATTTCCTGAATCTCTTCTTTCTTGACCCTATTAAAATTCGCCAAACTTCCTATGAGCTGGTTCGTTTCTTTGAAATCAACATTAGCATTCTTTATCTTTGGTAATATCTCAGCATCGAAAATCTGTCTGAGCGTATCAGGAAATATCATGTTTTTCTGCGTTTTCAACGCTTTTATTTTCTTTTCATTCTCCTCTGTCTTGTCCTTTTTCAGGTTCAATTCCTCTATCTGATCATTTATCTCCTTTGCTTCTTCTATCCTTTTGATCCTTATCTGATTCACAAAATTGCAAAATTCCTGGGCACCGAAAAAATTAGGAACCAATTGATTCCGGATGTTTTTATATTGAGGTTTTTTGGTAAGATAGGTCTGTACTTGTTCGGGTGTCAGTGGTTTGAATCATGGTCATTTTCAGGGAGTATCGATCATGGTATCAGTCATATATATAAATATATCTCGAATAAGTATAATCAGATTGTCCAGAAAGTCAAATCTTGTCTAGTTAGAAATCCAAAGATAGCTGCTCTCTCGGAACCTGTTTACTTTTTTTGGCTTCTTTTAGCTTTTCTTTTTTAACCATCCTCTCAGGATCTAGGCATATGTTTTTTAATTTTTCCTTTCTTCCTGTCCGCTTTGTATTCCATTTTTTATCAAAAGTATCATTGATTTTCTTATTGGTGCATAATAACTGCATATAGACATGAAAGTCTTTTATCGTCTGTGGGGAATATTTATATCTCTCAAACTCCATAGCGTTGTTTTGGTCGGCTTCTTTGATGAGATGTACCTTGGTCCTATAGAAATGATTCAATTTATCGATAACTACGCCAAAAATTTGATGGAATTGGGTAGGGATCCTGTATCTTTTGAGGTATCTTTTTTCAACTTCTCCCAAAGAAATTTTAGGATAAGATTCTTTGTTTTCCAAATAATCCTCAATAAAAGTGTATTCTTCTTTCTTTTTTTGAGCATACGCTAGACTTTGTTCCATCTCCTTGATGATCTCCTCAAGTTTTGGATCAATGGCTGTATTTTTCCTTTGATATCCCTTCAATACTATTAAATGCTTCTTATGTTGTTCTATCTGGTATTTGTACGCATAATATATCGGATTGAGTAGTTCAAATGATTTCTCTATTACCCCTATTCCACTATTATATTCTGCCAAAATCTCCCTACGAAGATTATCTATGTTCGTGCCCTGTATATTGAGATAATAGGTATTTAGATATGTTTCCCGATCATCAATATCGTCGATCATAGCGTTGGCATACGAAAGATCTAAAGGACCCTCGATCTCATTGAGATTATTCTGTAGTTTCCTTTTGATATCAATTTTTGATACCTTGATCGGCTCTCCTATCTTCTCATTGAAATGGTTTATTATCAGTTCAATAGTCCCATCAGTTACTACTCCTTTGAGTGATTTTGTCTCAAAAACAAGTTTCTTCTCTATCAAGGTACGCACTAGAATAAAGAGAAAAAGTTTTTCCAAAACATTTTTGGCCTGCTGTTTGTTTTTTATATCTAGACCCAAAATAGTCATATAACGAGCCAATTCCTTTCTCATATGCGCTATGATTATATGTGATATACTATGATAATTCTCTTTGGTAATCAATCTATGATCACTGAACGGTATGACTTTGTCTTTGTTCTCTTTCCTCTTTTTTGCTGCCTTTTCATTCTTTTTTTGCTGATTGACTTCACGCATCTCCTGACCATGTTGGTATCGATACGTATCCCTGGATCCCTCTACCGACAACGGAATATCTCTGGGTCAAAAAATCAGATCAAACCGGACATCATCTCTCAGCATTTCACTGTATCCTTTTGGAGGGATTTGTTCATTATCTTCATTTGAATCAAGCTCTTCAATCATCTTATCAAACAGTTCATTATATAGCGGTTTAATTGCTTTGAGGATATCTCCTTGAATAGTGTTTATATAGGTAATTCTCTCCTGTAATCGTTCTTTTCTTGGAGTGTCAACTTGTGTCGAAATAAGACGCATCAATTCTTCACTGTATGTATGATATTTTTTGCTATTAGCATCCTTTCGATTCAAAAAATAGACAAG
>CAZJMP010000017.1:17790-20009 GCA_964547365.1 uncultured Candidatus Peribacteria bacterium
GGATATCCTATCCCTGCCAAATGCACTCTAATCTGATGTCTGACACCTTTGTAGATGCCGACCAATAAAGTAGTAATCCCTTGATTATCCGTATGCAATATCTTCACTATAGTGCTTGGTGCATGTACTTTGCTTCTTCCTTTGCTTTTATCGTTGGGGGAATGAAGGACAATCATTCTATCCTCTTTGTATTTGTGATGCATGATAGGCATAGTGATTTCAAATGCGGATTCTTTTGGGGTTCATTTTACCTGAGCTATATATCGTTTATTGACTCTCCCTTCGGTCTGAATTTTCCTGTATCTTTCATATGCTTTTTTGTTTTTTGCAAAATAGAGAAATCCTGCTGTTTCATTGTCCAATCTATTGAGCAATCCTAATTCGTCTTCTTTGCCAAATGTCTTTATCTGATGATCAATCAGTGATTTTTTGAGTTCTATCTGAGAGAAATCAGGAAGATCTATGTAGGGGAGTAGATGTTCAGGAATCGAAAAATCAGCCTTTTGGGATATTGTTTTTCCCATCAGGATATCGAGAAAACACGTCTCTTTACCGAACGTTGTAGGAATGCCATTTGGTTTCCATAGAACGAAAAAATCTTCGTTGTGATAACAGATTATTTGCGAGAGCAAATCCAAAATGTATATATATGAGAATAAAATACTATTTCTGAGCTAACATTTCTTTTCTTTCTTTTTTATATTTTCCTAGCAGGATATATACCATCGGAGCGGACATAAAAATAGAGGAGTATGATCCAAATATCACTCACATTCCTATCGTGAAGGCAAATTCTCTTACTGCTCAAGTTCCTAGGAAGAACATGAATACGATAACCAAAAACACAGCGAATACTGTTCCAAAGGACCTTCTCATTGTCTGTCGAAGACTGTCTTCGAAGATATTTCCGAATAATATTCCTTTATTTCCTCATTTTAGCTTAATATTTTCTCTGATTCTATCGAAGATAATGATTGTATCATTAATGCTATATCCCATATTGGTGAGGACGGCTATAATGAAAATAGTATTCACGGTCATCGTATGATCAAGCATCATCCATACACCATATGCTCCTGCTGGTAATCCCACATCGAAGATCATCGTGAAGATTACAACACCTGCTAATATGGTAGGGGAAATCTCTTTCCTGACTCCAGCAAAAGAGAAAAGCATGTAGATAGCCATCAAAACCACTCCCACAATCAATGCGTTCTTTGCTGATTTTTGCATATACGATCCTACGCTAGGTCAAGTGATGGATTGTTCAACCACTTCACTTGCGCTTTTGATATATCCTTTTTCCACCAAGACTGATTGGATATCTTTAGAAAGGCTATTTACCTGTTCGTCAGTTTCTACTTGTGTCCTTAATGATAGCTTGGTGATAGATCCTTCTACTTCTAAAGCAACTTCATTATCCTTATATCCTTTGCTTTCCATATATTTGGTAAGGTCAGGAACTAATGTTGTCTCATCCAATACCTTATCGATACTAATCTTCACTCATCCGGTAAATTCTTCAGAATATCTTGCATTACTGAAAAACATAAATCATGCGACAATCATCATAACGATTCAAATGCCGACCCATGTGTATGAGTGCTTCATAATATTAAACGGTCTTTTCATTGTACAATCTCTTTAGATTCTAAAAAACGTTAAGAACTGTATGTATTTGCCTTGGTTTTTCAAGCAGACTAGACATATTATCTGTGAATGTTCTCGTAATAATTTTTTGCTGCTTCCTCTTGAGCTTTTTTCTTGTTTGTACCCAATCATTCACTGACTTTTTTTCCGACTACATAGATTTCTGATCTATATTGCGTAACATTTCCCTTATCATCTTTATTTGCTTCGATATCCTTGTACTCAGGAACTACCTTATGTTCTTTCTGCACAATTTCTTGGATCATAGTCTTGTAGCTTTTGACTGGTTTTTTTTCGATATGTTCTAATTTGGAATAAATATATCTTTCGATGAACTGCTCGACAATATCGTGACCGAGATCGAGATAGATATATCCTATCACCGCTTCCAATGCGTCAGAAAGAATGGATTCTTTTTCCCTTCCTTTCATTTTTTCCTCTCCCTTGCTGATAAACACGATTTCATTGAGCCTGATATCTCTTGCTATCTCAGCCAAAATTTCTTCCCTGACCAATGCTATCTTGTAGAGCGTCATGTCGGATTCCGGCATCTCCGGATGATTGAGAAA
>CAZJMP010000018.1:0-19756 GCA_964547365.1 uncultured Candidatus Peribacteria bacterium
AAAAACTCGTAGCAAAATGATTCACTCCTATGAATGTACCGAATATCGTCAATCCTGAATGTCTTATCGGAACTGGATATTTTCCTGGGGGAGAGGATGATGCATATCGGATGGAGAGAGATAATCAACGATTGATAGGAACCTCAGAGATTCCTGTCACTGCGTACCATATGGACGAAGTCTTGGAAGAAAAAGAGTTGCCGAAAAAATATTGTGGATATTCCGCATGTTTCAGAAGAGAGGCAGGAACCTATGGAAAAGATACTGCAGGCTTGTATAGAGTCCATCAATTCAATAAGGTAGAACAAGTCGTGATCTTACCTGAAGATGAAAAGATGTCCAATGAATATCATCAGCAAATACTTCAAAATTCTATGGATATCCTGGATGATCTTAAGGTGCCGTATCGTTTGTTACAACTATGTTCTGGTGATCTAGCTATCGGTAAATACAATTCCCATGACTTGGAATGCTGGATGCCATCACGTAATGCATACGGAGAAACGCATTCAGTGACTTCATTCTTGGACTTCCAGGCACGTAGATTAAATTTACGCTATCGTGACAGTGAAGGAAAAATCAAATATTGCTATACGATGAACAATACCGCTATCGCTACTCCAAGGGTATTGATCGCACTTATAGAAAACAATCAACAAGCTGACGGCACTATCAAGGTCCCTGAGGTTTTGGTACCGTATATGGGTAAGGAATATATAGGGAAATAAAAAAAACTTCTGGATATTATCCAGAAGTACTGTGGCCATTAAGCGTAAGCTTAGTGGCTTTTTTTGAAATGATTGTTGATGGTTTTTTCGATTTCGATAGACCATTGCCTGAGTCCGGATTTCCTATTCTTTCGTAGAGTCTCGTAGCATGCTACGGTTGGCCCTATATCGAAAGTTTTAGGTCTTTGGCATCTTTTGCAGGTGATCTGTACGTTGAAAACGAAGGCCCGTTCTTTGTTTTGTTGTTGGAATCTTTTGTGAAGATCTAACAACCAAAGGAATTTCTTGTTCCCACAGCTACACGTGATATTTGGTGCATATTCGGAAGAGAGTATTGTGAGTATATTGAATATTTTCATTTTCTCTTCTTGTGTCTCTTCGTCCGATATCTCTATGAACATATCCTGTGGGATTGTCAATTGTTCGAATTTTTCTCCGGGTTTTAATGTCTTTTTCATAGCTATTTTTTTGTTTTTTGGTCATTCTACCGTAGCTATTGCTTATGAGAATACAACATCTTTTTTATGAAAAAAACCGGTCAATATGACCGGATTGTTGGTTTTCGTAGTAATTAACTTAATGAAATACTTTCGATATATTCCATCGGAATCATTATTTCTTCTTCTGCTTGTTGGTGAAGAATTTTTATTGTTTCATCAGAGGAAATTTCTTTTATCTTTCCGATAAAGTCATTGTTGTCTTTGAAGAATAATTTTTCAGGAGAGATACCTCTCTTGCTAAAATACTCTTTTACGGTAGATTTACATCCAAAGAATACCGTTGCTTCTTGATCTTTGAGAAATTTTACAATACCTAATCTTTCATCTTTTGTTTTGTTTCCTAAATCTGTTTTCATATGATTTTGTTTTGGTTTTCTGGTATATATATTTCCTTTTGGTAAAATCAAGTTTGGTCTAAAAACAAAAAGCTTCTATGAAGGATGTTTATAATTGAACTAAGAGCCTATTGATTGGTTTTCTAATCTAGAGTCTGGAGATATTGATAGGATTCGTCCTGCTTTAGCAGGGTTGCAGATCTGTAACATAACAAAAAAAGCTCCCTAGTTATAGGAGTTTTTTTGATGACAGAACTGGAGGGTATTCGCTCGGTTGTTATCTAGAGTCTGGAGGCACCGATGGGATTCGAACCCATGAACCGAGGTTTTGCAGACCTGTCTATTAGACCACTCTAGCACGGTGCCATCTTGGTCGTGTTGCATATATACGAATTCGATCTGGCTTTTCAAACAAAAATGCATTACAGATGTTTCATCTCTCTATCCATCTGCTTCTTGATGTCTTTCTCTTTGAGAATTTGTTTCTTCTCTATCTTTTTCATTAATTTTGCTACTCCTATCTTGAGTTTGATCAATCAATTCTTGTTTATGAATATCTCTAGAGGAATGATAGTCGTTCATGATTTGTCTAATGCTGCTGATATTTTGGCTAGCTCCTTTTTGGTGATCAATAATTTTCTTTTGCCTTTTGGTTGATAGCCTGGTACAAGCGCATGTGAAGTTTTTTCATACAGTGGAACGTCCATATTCAGTATTCGCAATTCTTTGTTTTCTAATCTTATGAATGCATCTTTGATGTTTACATGGCTTCCTTTGATCGATTTTACTTCATGTCATTTCAAAATTATTCAGGCTTCGTATTCTTTGTCTACCTGATAATCATGATATGCGTGTCTATTTTTGCTGATAATTTTCATATATGTTTTTTGGTTGTCATTGCGCGGAACGAAGTGACAAAGCAATCTAAAATAACATATCAAGATTGCTTCGCTACGCTCGCAATGACTTTAAAAAAATTATTTAGGTTCTACTCGGTTGATTTTCGTATTTCCAGCTCAGAGGTTTATGTAGAGATTGAGCGTACTTTTTGCATCTTTCATGTTCTGTGATTGAAAATAATGCCCAGATAGCGTATCGAATCCTGATATATCGAGTTTCCCTACAAGATGTTTATAATACATTATTACACCCACATCTTTCGGGATATCTATGTCTACGTTTGCTGCAGTTCCCTGGATCTCTATCTTATTTCCTGAAAGTACATTTCCTGCTCTGATAGTGATGTCATTGATTCCTGCATGGAATTTCAACATCTTTCGTTGAAATGTGGCTAAATCGATGGTATGCAGTCAGAGGAAATTCTTTATATAGAGGAGATCAAATCTTGAAGTTTTGGGTACAGTCATGTCGATATTGCTGACATAATTTTGAAGCACGTTTCGATTCTTATCTTCGTTGAGTTTGAGATAGCTCACGGTTGTGTTCGCTCATGATGTCACTACTAGGTTTCTATCTGAATTTCGTGTTCAGTGGATGATTTCCTCTTTGCCGCTTCCTTCGATATATGAGTTTCCTACTAATGTCTGGAGATATATATTCTTTTTTGTGGTTGCGTCTGATTTTGGTAGTTTATACTCCATGATCACTCATTCTTTCCGCTTGGTTGATGGATTGAGTGAGGTATAGACTCCTATCGTGAATATTCACCCAAATACGCTAAGAAATAATATGAGTCCGAATATTTTTCCTAATACCCCTTTGTAGCTCCGGATGATGATCGAACTGAGGATGATTATAAGCGGATATATCTGATGGAGCTTGTAACTGTTGATAGAAAGCTCTATCATTCCGGTTGATTCTCCCAACATCAGGAATCCTATCGCAAGCAATGCTATGATAGTCAATGTTCTGAAAAAACCGTGTATTCTTTGCTTTTTATATACTATTCTTTCTACGATTTGTACGACAGGCGGCTGTGGAGCAAAGAATTGCGACATTTCTGGCGCCGGTTCTTGGGCTTGCGGTGGGGGAGGAGTATATACCGGCACGGATTCTTTTTTTTCTGGTGCCTGTTCTGTATTCTGCTCTTCGTCTAGGCTTTTCCCCAATTCTTTCTCTACGAAATTTTTTGCTTCGACCATACCAAATGAATTTAGAATTTAAAATTCAGAATTTAGAATTTAGAGTTGTATATCTTCTCGTTTCACTCTATCTTGTTTCATACTATCTCTTTCTCTGATAGTCACGGTTCCGTCTTCGATACTCTGGTGATCGATAGTGATACAATATGGTGTTCCGATTTCGTCTTGTCTGCGGTATCTTTTCCCGATTGCTCATCCGTCATCATATTCACATTTGTATTCCTTGCTTAAGTGTTTGAAAATTTTTTCCGCTAATTCAACTTGTTTATCATCTTTTTTTACGAGCGGCAGGACAGCAAATTTTATAGGTGCCAATTGTTTCGGAAATCTTGTCACTACACGAGTTTCACCATCTTCCAATGTCTCTTCGTCGTAGAATTCCAGCATAGTCACCATTACGGTTCTTCCTAATCCAAAGGATGCTTCTATGCATCGAGGGATATATCTTTTTCCGGTGAAAGGATCAGAATATTGCATGTCTTTTCCGCTCACTTCTTGATGTTGTCTAAGATCAAAATCTGTCCTGTTGTGTATTCCTTGAATTTCTCCGAATCCTCGTGGGTATTGGTATTCTATGTCAGTTGCAGCTGCCGCATAATGTGCGAGCTTTTCATGATCTTTGAATCTGAGATGATCAGGATTTATTCCTATGATGGTTGTCCAATACTTCATAGCATCATTTTTTCGTTGATTGTAGATTCCCATCGCCTTATCGGCATCATTTTCTACAAAATATTCTATCTCCATCTGTTCGAACTCTCTTGTCCTATAGAGGAATTGCCCTGGGGTGATTTCATTTCTGAATGCTTTCCCTATCTGCGCTAATCCGAATGGAATCCTTGATCTTGTAGTATCTAATATTGCTTTGAAATCCGTGAAGAGCGATTGACAGGTTTCGGGTCTCATATAGACTTTTGAGCTCTCGTTGGCTACTGGCCCGAGATGTGTATCTAACATAAGATTGAAATTTCTGCATTCTGTCCGATCTGCTTCTTTCTTACTTTCAGGATTTTTTGGGATGTTTTTCACGATAAACTCTCTCATTCCTTCGTTGCCTCGGGATTCTGGAGAGAGATTTTTTACTCATAATTTTTTGGCTAGATCTTCGTCGTTTAATCACTCTCTGTTTTTCTCAAAAAAATCTTCGATGATTTTGTCTGCGCGGAATCTTTGTCAGGTTTTTTTGTCATCTATCAATGCATCAGAGAAAGAATCTAAGTGACCGCTTGCTTTCCGTGTCGTTGGGTGGGCGATGATGGCAGTATCCATCAGAATAATATCATTTCTTTCTTGAGTAAAATGTTTAGTTCGAAGATCTGCTATGTTTTTTTTGAGCAAAGATCCGTACGGACCAAAATCTCGTGCGTTTGCTAATCATCCGTAGATCTCTGAATTTGGATAGACAAATCATTTTCTTTTCGCTCGTGCTACAATCGTTTCTAAGCTAAATCACATGCTAAAAAAATTAATATACTAAAAAAGTAAAGTGCATTGAGAATGTATAAAAAAAAGAGTAAGGTTTGCAATCAAAAAAGGGAGCAAAAAAGTCTTCGAAAATTTGCACATCATCCTTCAAAAATACGTTTCAGTGGTTTTGAGTGAATGATGGGTAAATTTATCCTTAAAAAAGTACTCAAAAATTTGCATTATTTCTCTTTCTGGCTATAATTTTGATACGGAAGAAGGTCTTGCATATGACTATGATGCGATACACTACCAGCATACTTGCTGTATTCCAGTGTTTCTCTCTATATTTTGGCACTATGAGCGCTACCAAAAACAAAAACAAAACTGCCTATTATTTACTACTTGTAGCACATAAGCTCATATCTTCCTTTCTATAGTTTTCACTGGTGCATATAGTACAGTCAAAAACTGGTGTATACCGTTTGTGTATACCTTTGTTTCTATCGTATCTGCTGTATCCGATATATCGTTCTTGCAACATTTCATATACGGTTCCTTCTTCCTTTCCAAAAAAGTCATCAAAAATTTGACAAACAAAAAAATCTGTGTATAATTGTATTACAATAATCGTCTTCCCATACCATATGTTCGTTGTGTACTGATATATGCTATAGGAAGGAGGTCATGAACACATACTTTACTTACCTTTATCGGTATGTATTGGCTCATACGTCTACTGATTCCTGTTTTCTCTGTGCTTCAACGTCATTTTGTCGGAACTAGCTCCTGCATATTGATTATAGCACTTCTGTCTATGGGTTCAGTCTTGGGTTCTCCCTTGATAGTGCTAGTATAAACGATATTGAGTAGTCGTCTCTGTCTCTTACTTGCAAAGTTCTCTTTGCTTGTATCTCTTAGACTTCTATATTTGTTTTGTAACTTCCTTCCTTACCCTAATAACTCACTACGTTCGTGATAAAATGATAAAACGATAAAATGATAAAAATTGGCTATAGTGACGTACTATAGTTTTTTTTATTGTGCTTGAAAAATATCGATGAAACGATAAAATACTGTCAGCCATGTGATACATATACATTTATCGTCTTTATCTATCAAATGGCTGAAAAATTTGAAAGTCTGAATATACGAAAATTATCTAGAAAATTAGTACAGGATTTGTGAAAGATCTTTTATGATAAAACATTTAGAAATCGAAGTTTTCAGGATCAGATTATGAGAGCAAGTATATCGATATGCAACAATATAGCAGAGTGACGTGAAAGAATATCGAACAAGGAATTTATACGTTTTCTTTATTATTCAAAGTGATCGTGCGGAGAAGTCAGAAGTATGCTCTATCACGCTTTGGACTTCTGATATATAACCCAAGAGCAATTCGATTATTTTACAAAAGAATGTTTGCATATAAATATAATGATTTATAGGTTTATATTATCGTTGGTTTAGTTTTATCAATTTATCGCCCGAAGGGCCTTTATCAATTTATCGTCATTTAATGTCTGATTGTGTATTCTGTAAGATTGTCGCGTGAGAAATCCCAAGTGTGAAAATATGGGAGGATGATCAATTCATCGCGTTGTTGGATGCGTTTCCTGCGTGTAAGTGACAAGCATTGATTTTGCCTAAACAGCATTATGATTCAGATATATTTGTGATGGACGATGTAGTATATGCAGACCTTATGTTAGCTAGCAAAAAGGTCATCGAACTTATGAAGAAATGATTGTGAGTCGAAAGAGTGGGTATGGTTGTTGAATGATTGCAAGTGCCTCATGCACATGTAAAATTTTATCCTTTCCGAGAGGGTAAATCTTTTGAATGATGACTTACGTGACATACTATGGCTGATATGCAAGAACTTCAAAAACTCGCTGATTCTTTGCAATCTTCGTAGTTTTATTCTTTTACCATATTTTCCATGCTTTCTTTTCCGGAATTGCTTTTGTTGTGGACAGCATTCTTTATTCTGGCGTTTTGATTGCCAATGATTTTTACTCCGAAGGCGTTCAAGGCTATCATGGAGAAGACCCTGAAGAATTTCGATATCGTCAGGATCCGGGCATTCCTCACTCTGATCATCTGATTTCTCTTTTTGAGTGTCTATCAAAAATTCGATCAAGGTCGGGCGATGACGTTCTCTATATTCGGTTACATATCTTTGTTGAAATGATTAGTATTGCTCCGATTCCCTGCACGAGGGCAGACTAAGTACAAGATGTTCTTTTCTTCTAGAGCAGGATTGCTTCTCTGGGGAGTGGTTGTCATTCTTTTTGCTGCATTCCTGGCTCGGATAGCGTTGGCTAAAATGTAAAATATTTATATTATATACCAAAAGACGGCTTTTGTCGTCTTTTTCTTTTATTATAAAATTACGGTATTGACTTTCTTTTTAAAATTACTAACATAGTAAAACTTTTCCAACTTTTATTACTTATTAGAAAGTTATGAGTTCTTGTGATTTGACGGTAAAAATGCACGGTAAAGCTACGGTTTGACCTAAATCGCAGATAGTCATCCCCAAGGATGTTAGAGAGCTTCTTAATATTAAGCCGGGTGATGATTTGATGGTCATTACCAAGGGAGATATTGCTATCGGTATGATCAAATCTGATGATGTTCAGAAATTTCTTCAGTATATTCATGCTGAACTGAACGATAAAATGATGAAATAACCAAATAATGCATTGAAAAAAATAGATCTGATTTATCTTCTTTGTCGTATATGATGAAACGTTTTTCTTCCATATTCATCGCTTTTGCTGCGTTTTTCTTGCTTGCTGGATGCTGAACGCAGACTGATGAAACCATTATCTCCACATGAACTGTCCAATGATTCACTACGAGTTATACTGTAGGTACTTCTCCGGTATTCCAAACGTCTTTGTATGGAACCGTCATTGCTGATAGTATCAAGAATATTGTAAGCAATAGGGGAGGTATGCTTGACTATATCAATTGTCAGCCTGGTAAAGCGGTTTCTAGAGATACTATTATCGCTAAAATTACGCCCAATGATGATGATGTTACCTATCAAAATTCTGCTATCCAACTTTCGGTGTTGCAAGAACAATTACATAACTTGACGACTATCTTTTCTTTAACGGAAGATACTTTAGCTGTTCAACAAAATATCCTTCGTGATCAGTATGACAATAATGCTACTTTGCTTGCAAATTTAGCTAAAACACAATGATATACTGACTCTTCATTAGACTATCAGGAAGATCTTTTGGATCAGCAATATGACACTTTGAAAACTGCTAAATCTGTAGATTTAGACAAGATGAAGACAAGTATCGCCAATGCGTACAAACAATACCGTATCATGATCAAAGATGCTTTGAAAAAAGTGAATGATGTATTTGCTAGTGCTTTGCCCGTTTCTGATAAGGATCTTCATCTCAAACAAGAGATTGTTTCTGAATATACAAGACTCAACGATCACGTGTCTGATACCATGAGTGCTAGTGAATTCTCTGATTACTTATCTGATATGTCTGATCTCATGAGTTTGGCTGCACGTGGAATTAACGCAACTACACCATCGGCTACACTTCCGCAATCCAGTACTGCGGGAATTTCTCTGGATACGCTTTCTACGGCATTCACTACTTTAGCGAGTACGTTTGTTGGCAGCAAATCTGCTTTTGATACGTTAGCATCTTCGTATGATTCCGTAAAGAACACGTACAATAGTCAGATCAAAACCTTGGAAACCAATACAGATAATTTTAATGATAATACCGCTGAATCTACCAAATTGCAAATCGATAATCAGAAAGCGAGTCTGCAATTAGCTCAAAAAACCTTAGCAAATCAATTGAGTACCTCTGATGAAAGTCAAACTATCCAGTTGATTTCGCTCAAAAATCAATTGCTTACGTTGCAGCAAAATATAGCTGTTCTCTCTAATTCACTTGAAGGCGAAGTCTTATATGCCGAAGTGGAATGAATTGTAAAGATGAGAGCACTCGGTGAAGATAATAAACTTGCACCAAATACCTTGCTCTGTCAGATTACGCCAACTGACGCTTCCAATACGAGCATCCAGATCTTCTCGTATCAAAGATTAGCGCTGGGAAGTAAAGTCGCTATCGCTGATCAACGAGGGCAATTTCTGTGAACAGGAACGATCTTGTATGAATATCCGTACAAAGATCCTGCGACCCAGAATTATATCTATGAGATCCCTGTAGTGAATTTTGCGGTAAAGGAGAATGAAAGAGTCGCGATTACCTTATCACAGGCTGCAGACAAAAATGACATCCGGATTCCTTTGCATTATATCAGTCCGAGACTTGAGTGAAATTTGATCAGAAAAAAAGTCGGATCGTGAGTTCAAAATGTATATGTGAAATTGTGAGATATCAATGATGAATATGTTCAGATATTGAGTGGTTTGAATATGGGAGATGTGATAGTGAAATAAAGATTGAGAATTGAAAATTGAAAATTGAAAATTGAAAATTGAAAATTGAAAATATATCGTTTAGTCGTTTAATCGTTTGTTATGGTAAAATTCCTCCAGAAAAATAAAGTGGCGATATTGGTGTTTACAGTATTCATAACAATATATGGAATATTGAGTCTTTTTACGATACCCAAAGAAGCACAGCCACAGATAAATATTCCGTACTATTATATTAGTTTTAGTTATCTTGGTGCTGATCCAGCTTCTATAGAGGAACTAGTCGCTATTCCATTGGAGCAAAAGATCAAATCCATCACTAATGTCGATAAGATAACTTCATCATGCTATTATAATTATTGAACTATCTTGGTCCAGTTCACTACTGCAAAAAGCGATATCGATGCGACCAATGATTTGAAAGCCGCTATAGATCAGGTATATCCTACGTTTCCTTCTGACGTCGATTATCCTATGATCAAAAAAGTGTCCGTCGATGATACTCCTGTATATTCATTTTCTGTTGCAGGAGATGTCCCTATACAAGTCATGTACAATACCCTCAAAGATTTGGAAGATCAGATACAATCTGTAGCTTGAGTCTCTGATGTGAATGTCATAGGTAAACCGATCAAGGAAGTGAAAGTCACTTTTGATACACAGAAACTGGCTCTTTTGGATATGGATTTTTCTCTTGCTGTCGCTCAATTGAAAAACGCATTTGTGAAATATCCTGTTGATAAAAAAGATGTCGCTGGCAAGTTGTATTCTTTTGAGATCATAAATTATGAGACAGATCTCACGTGATTGATCCAACAGATCAAAACGTATGACCTTCTTAATGCTGCAGGTAAAGCCATAAAGATCAATGATGTCGCATCGGTGTATGTCTGATATAAACAACAAGATAAAAAATCTTTTGCTATCAACGATATCGATTCCTTCGATACAAAAAACGCACTTTCTTTTCAGATAAAGAAGTCTCCCTGATATAGTACGGATACGTTTGTAGACGAATTGAAAGCGGTTGTCACTGAATATGCCAAGATCACTCCTAATCTTACGTATACCGAGACGTTATCTCAAAAGGAAAGCATCAATAAGATCTATGGGCTATTCATTGAAAATTTCTGGGAAACCGCATTCTTGGTTTTCTGTATCATTTTGCTTTTTCTCGGATTCAGGTCATCGCGATTGATTATGCTCTCGTTCCTTATCGTGTATCTTGCCAATTTCATCTATCTCAAATCGATGGGATTTAGTTTCAGTAATATCGTCTCGTTTGCATTGATCCTGGTGTTGTGAATCATGGTCGATAATCTGATCGTAATCACCCAAGGAATTGTTGTTTGACTCCAGAAATTTTCCGGCAATATCCGAGAGGCGATCAAGGATGCACTCAATAACTACGGGAAAGCGATATTCTTTTGAACGATGACGACAGTGGTGATATTCGTGCCATTGTATTTCGGATTGTCATGAATCATGGGCGAATATATCAAAATGATGCCGATAACGATTATCTCCAATCTGATGATTTCTCTTGTGGTCACTATGTTTATCCTTCCTGTTTTGGCGTTGTTCTTTTTTAGGTCAGGAAAAGTATATGTTCCATCATCGTCTTTGTCGTTCTTGGAAAAGACAGGGCATACATTCGCTGATCGATATCATCGTAAGAATCAGACCAGAGGATGATCCAGAAAAATCATTTTTCTCTTTTTCGCGTTTTTTGTGTGAGCATTGTCTCTCGTCGGTTTCTGAATAGTTAATTTTTCTTTTATGGGCAATATCGACTCAAATAACGTGTGGATGAACGTAAAATATCCTCCCGGGATAAGCCTGTCCGATAATCAGCAATATACCTCAAAAGTCACCTCTGCAACGCTCAAATATTTTCAAACAGTCATGTCCGGTGTAGCAAAAGATATCACCATTGATCTTGGACAATGATATTCTTTGCAATGAGCATGAGGTGTCGGCAGTAATGTAAGTTCTTTCACCATAAGATTGGTAGATACCGAACAAAGAACGATCACGTCTTCGCAGATAGTTGAACAGATGCAGAAAGAACTTTTGGCTGCACTTAAACAGAAATACGCGTTTTTGCAGGATATCTCTGTCTTCACTTTGCAGGCTTGAGGATCATCGGGAAAACCAGTGGCATTTAATATCATTGGCGAGGACTATCAAAAAATCAATGCTTACGTCCAGGAGATATTACCAGATATCAAAGCTATTCCAGGCATTTTCAATGTCGGGATCTCTATCGAATATACCAATGGAAAAATCGTCTATGTTTTGGATGAAAACAAAGCCAAATCATTGGGTATTACCAGTATGTCTGCTGTCACGCCTTTGGTAGCGCTCAAGAATGCGTGATATGAGACCAATGGTATCAAAATCAAGGAATTCTCTGATTTCGGAAGTGATACCTTATCGTTGCATGCTTTTTTATCGACTCCGTATGCCGTAGAGCAAACAAGGATATGAAAAGTCACTTTAGATCAAATCATCAGCAAAAAAGAATTGCAACCAGAGATCAATGCTATTATCAGAGAAGATGGTAAGAAAATCATCTCTGTGCAAGCAGATAAAACGAGCACTGCAGTCCTGAGCGATATCACCTCAGCGATCAATACCATCATAAAAAATCATCCTTTGCCTGAAGGGCTGGAAAAGGTCGATGGATGAGATACGCAATCTTTGGCTCAGAGCTGACAGGATTTGGGTAAAGCGATGGTGATAGGAATTATCTTGATGCTTCTCGTCTTGATTATCCAATTCAATAATATCAAATATTCGATAGTAATCGTATCCAGTGTTTTCTTGTCGATAGGATGAACGATCGTTTTGATTGCACTGACCTGATATGATCTTACCTTCCCTGCACTGATCGGTATCTTTGGGGTGATGTGAGTGTGAGTAAATCAAGCGCTGATCCATATCGAGGACTTCAAATATTATTATGAGGAAAAATGATTCTCTGTGATCGATAGTTTCCAACAGAGTATAGCGGAAAGATTTATACCTATTTTTCTGACTAAACTAACGACTATCATAGGTCTTCTTATTCTCGCGTTCAAAGACGAATTATTCTGATCCATGGCAATCGGATTTATCGGATGACTTGTTGTTTCTTTCTTCATTACCTTGCTCTATATTCCTTCATTGATGAATTTGGTGAACAAGGAATATTTTAAGAAAAAAGAGGAGTAATATATGCTATTTTTTTGTAAAAAAAATCCCGGTAAACAACCGGGATTTTAACGTGTAAGAAAATACCTACTTACTTTTCTTTGTTTTTTTCTGGTTGAAATCCAATGATAACGTCAGCTTTTCATTTACATGAATGCCGATTGTTACACAGAATTCGGGAATCATCTTTTTAGGTATGAAGATATCTTTTAGTTTTGCTTCTGCAAGTTCCCAAATTTCTTCTTTGGATTTTTGTTTGATCACTCTTTCTACCATTTGTTCAGTAGCTTTGTATGCCACTTCCCCAATACCTTCTGGTTTTTTTATACCTTTGGCTTTAAATGCTTCAGCAACGGCCATTTTAGTAACTATTGCTGAAATCCTGTCTTGTCCAAAGAACTGATTTTTAAGTGTGCTTGGAATGTATTTCCAATTTTGCCCAGAACAGGACAACGATAATGCTAATGATGGGCTGTTTTGTTCATCAGTCAGACTGACTTTTAGGGTTAATGAAAGATCTCCATATTCCTTTTTCTGCATCACTTTGTGAGCAATGATCATCTCAATATCACATGCCGGCAAATCTTGGATAGATAATTCCGTCTCTTTCATTATTTCTCTGAACTCTTCATCTGAAAATTCCAGTTCAAATCCGCATTCTTTAGCATTTCCTGTATGGATTGCAATGTCCGCAAAAAATTGATTCAGATCACCGCCCATTTGAGCGTTTTTATCGAGAAGTTCATTCAGAGGAAATTCTCCTTTGATACGTAACTTGCCTGATGCAATAAATGATTTTACTACTCCAATGAAAATCAACATTTTCATTCCGGTTGTGTTTTTGCTTACGTTCATATTCTTACGTTTTTTGGGTGAGTGTTTTTTGTTTTATCTTTTTTATGATACATATTTTATATAAAAAGTCAAGTATATGTGTTTTGTAAGATTATGGCCTATAATTTCTTGATAAAATGATGTAATTGTATACATATGTGGTGTTTGTTTTTCTTTATTTTTGAAATTATCTGATAATGTATCGTACGCATACCTGCTGAGAATTGACCGTAAAAAATGCTTGAAAACAAGTGACTTTGTGCTGATGGGTCAATAAGATAAGAAATCTTGGATGAATGACTTTTATCGATCTTCGCGATAGATATGGTATTACCCAAATCACTGTTGATCCTAATAAGACCAATGTTGAACTACCTAAGGTAGGACCAGAATATGTTATCCAGATTACCGGCGAGGTTATTGCTAGGCCTGAAAATATGATCAACAAAGAGATGGTTACCGGTGAAATAGAGGTCTACCCATCAGAAATGAAGGTCCTTTCTTCCTGTAAAGATCTTCCTTTTTCCGTTGATCATGAGAATCCGGTAGGGGAGGATATCAGATTGGAATATCGTTATTTGGATTTAAGAAGATCGGGATTGAAAACTAATATCATCAATAGGCATAAACTTTATATGGAGACTATGAAATTTTTTGATGAGAAAGGATTTTTGCATTTGGAAACTCCTACGTTCATCAAGAATACACCAGAAGGATCACGTGAATTTGTCGTTCCTGCGAGATTTGAGCCAGGAAGATTTTTTGTACTTCCTCAGTCCCCGCAACAACATAAACAAATGCTTATGGTAGCAGGATTCGACAAATATTTTCAATTGGCAAGATGTTATCGTGATGAAGACCCTCGTGGCGATAGACAACCAGAATTTACTCAAGTCGATTTTGAGCTGTCGTTTGTAGAACAACAAGATATCCTTGATATTATCCATGATTATTTTGTCCATATCACTACAACCCTCTATCCGAATAAAACCATTCTCGCTGAGCCGTTCCCTGTTTTGACTCGATATGACGCTATGAATCGATATTGATCAGATAAGCCTGAATTGAGGACAGAAGAATTGAAGTTTGTTGAACTGACTGATTGGGCAAAAGACTCTGATTTTGCGGTTTTCAAAAATGCAGAAACCATCAAAGGAATGGTCATCCACAAAGAAATGGGAAGATCAGAGATAGAGAAAAACTATGAAGCATATATCAAGGGATACGGTAGCAAATGACTTTCCTATTTTTCTTTCGGTATTGATGGCGTCAAATGATCTATCGCAAAGTTCTTTGATGAGGCGAAGTTGGCGAAACTAAAAGAATTAGCTTGAATCCAAGAGTGAGATACTATTTTTTTTCAAGCTGATACTCGACATAATGTCGTTATTCGATTGGGAATGCTCAGAACAAAATTGATCGCTGATTTAAAACTACTCGAGGGCAAAGAAAATGAATTGTCTTTTGCGTTCGTCGTTGATTTTCCATTATTCGAACTCGGCGATGATGGCAAACTTGGAGCTGTTCATCATCCGTTCACTAAACCTAAGGATGAAGATATTCCGTTTGTGAAAGCACTGGGTAAGAAATTGGCTGCATGAACATCTTTGACAGATGGAGAAATGGAGAAATTGCTTTCTATCAAAGCAGATTGCTATGATATTATTCTCAACGGCAATGAAGCAGGAGGATGAAGTATCAGAATCCATGATACGGAATTGCAATCAGCTATCTTTTCGTTATTAGGACTAAACGAAACACAGATACAGAACAGATTCGGACATCTTTTGAAATGTTTTGAATACGGAGTCCCTCCACATGGATGATGTGCCTTCGGATTCGATAGAATTGTGATGCTCTATCAGAATATGGAGAATATCCGTGAAGTCATTATCTTCCCGAAGAATCAAAAATACCGTGATTTGATGCTTAATGCACCGAGCGAAATCGATCAGGAATTACTAGATGAATTGGGACTGAAAATAGTAGAAAAGAAATAGCTTTATTAGAGTTAATCGTCGCTGATATTGTGATTTTATTTCTTGTATTGTTGATATGAAATTAGTACAATGAAATACTAAAGAACGACAACAGAACTCTGGTTATGATAAGAAAGTCTTGTGGGAAGGAAATCAATGAAACAAAATGCAGGAGATCCGTATACCACCTCATGAGATAGCTAAAGCTCATCATCATGCTATTCAGACAGAAATATTTTATTTCCTCATGGATACTTGATATTGGATAGTCAATAATGAGAAAATACTTCCCAAAAAAGGTGATGTGCTTATCATAGAACCGAATGATATACATACGGTGGTGAATGATACTGATCAAGAATATGTATATCTTGCATTCAAAGTTAATTATACGGACAATGATTTATATCGAGATTAAATACCATATGCCGGGGTAGCTCAGCTGGTAGAGCAGTGGTATCGTAAACCAAAGATCGCGGGTTCGAATCCCGTTTCCGGCTAATGACGTTTTTTTATACTTTTTAATATAGTATTATGGCGAGAAAAAACAGATTCGTAAAATTTATTATTATGTTTATTTTAGTGTTTTTTGTCTTGGTTACTGGTTTGTCTATGATCGTTCCGTATATCGGCGGTGGTAAAAACACTCAAGGGACAGGTGATGTGGATACTGGCGCTATTGTAGAATCCGGTATGATTGATACGGTTATCGATTCTGGCACTGCACTTCCTGAAATGACAAAGGAAGAAGCATCCCAAAAGATACAAGAGGCGTTTTCTGGTGTTGATACGTCCAAAGTGCTGCAATAATTTTATCCTTATCTAGGTGTCTATGAAACTTATCGTAGAACAATGTCAAAGATATGCCAAGATGCGTGCTCATACCGCTACGCATTTGTTACATACCGAGCTTGGAAAAATATTCAAGACAACCAAGCAGGCTGGTTCTCTTGTCGATCAGGATTATCTCAGATTCGATTTCAACGCTGACAGACTTTTGACTCCAGAAGAGATTCGTGATATCGAAAAGAATATCAATCAGATCATCTATGATGCGTATACGGTCGATGTACACGAGATGTCATTCGATGAAGCTACGAAAACGTGAGCCAAAGCTTTTTTCGAAGATAAATATGGCGATAAAGTCCGTGTCGTAAAAGTTTTCAATCACACCAATGAAATCGTTTCTATTGAGCTTTGCGGATGAACTCATGTAGGAAATACAAAGGATATCTGATGTTTTGCTGTCGTTTCCCAGGAAGCGGTCGCTTCATGAATCAAAAGAATCTCTGCTGTGGTATGACCAAGAGTCTCTACAAGAATCCATGAGGTTCAAGAAATCTTAGATGTGACTATTGAAAAATTATGAATCAAAACCCATACGCAATTGGCTGACAAACTTGAAAAGACCTTGAAAGAGTATGATGAGATGAAATCCAAACTTGAATCGTTCGAATCTATGATGATCGTGCAGGCATTGCAGACCAAAGACGCAAAATCCGACAAACATTTCGATAAGATAATCAATATATCCTCTGACCTTAATTTCAAGAATATCTTTCCTGCAACGAAAGGGATTTTCAAAGACGAAAATATCCTGATATTTAATGATGAAGGGAATTTTCTCCTATTAGCTGGAAAATGAACTTCTGCAAAAACATTAGCTCAGGAATTATGATTGAAATGATGATGAAATGATGCTATGGTGCAAGGAAGAGATGAAAATGTTTTAAAGTTATTCTCTTAATATGGCGGAGCGAAAACTTCCTCCTAAAGTAAAAATATATGAGGCATTATGAGCCGTAGCTGATGAAAGAATTCATATGGAATGATTTTTTAGTAATGAGGCGAAATGTTATTCTTCTAGTTGAAATAAATTCTATACAATTAAATATGATCCTGATAAACGTGCAATAATGATGAATGATAATGGTTCATATTGGAATGGTTATCTTGGTTATCCTGGCATAGCTTTTCTTATGGAAAAATGAGTGCTTTTGTATGATCCTGAATTTGCTTTTATGCTGAAAGGTATTGCATGGAAGGATATTAATCAAAAATTTAAAAATGATTTTGATAAGACCATACTATATATTTTGGAAAATTTAAAGAATAAGTGATTAGATGTTGATGGGATTGGTAGAGAAGTAGATGATATTTATGAACAAATTGAAACACTACATATGAAAATCCTTTGACCAAAAATTAAGCCACCTATTTGATATTAATTATCTGTTTTGTCTTACGTCTTTAATCTTTTATCCAAAATCATGAAGATTGCTTCGCGAAACATCAATGGGATACGTGCCGTTATCGGCAAAGGTTTCTACGATCGGGTGAAGAAAGAAAATCCTGATATTATCTGTCTGCAGGAAGTGAAATCATTTGAGACACAATTGCCTACGGATTTTCGTTTTCATATGAAAGACTATAATCGGATTCGGCATGCAGGGCAGAGACCTGGATATGCAGGGGTAGCGACCTTGTATAAAAAAGATCTGAAGTTTATTTCGTGAACATCAAAATTTGAGTCGATAGAGCATTTTCATGAAGATGGGAGGGTGGTTGAGACGAAGTTCCAGAATTTCACTCTTTTGAATCTCTATTTCCCGAATGGATGAGAAAGAGCTGATGGCACAGAAATGTTGAGTTATAAACTTGAATTCTACAAACACTTCATCCACTATATCAATAAGCTTAGAGATAAGGGAGAAAAAATCGTTACGTGTGGTGACTTTAATATCTGCCATCATGAGATCGATATCGCTAGGCCAAAAGAGAACGCTAATTCTATATGATTTCTGCCTATCGAAAGAGCAGAGCTGGATAATCTTGAAGGAGAATGATATGTAGATGTTTTCAGATATTTTTATCCTGATAAGAAGGACAGCTATACACGGCGAAGCCATCGAGCTGGGTCTAGAGCAAGGAATGTTTGACGGAGATTGGATTATTTTCGAGTGTCGAAAAATGTTGTTTCTCATATCAAAAAGATCACCCACGAGACTGCCGTAGAGTGATCTGATCATTGTCCTATTGTTCTAGAGCTCAATTTCTAAAGATATTATCTTCTTCTCAATACTTTCTTGATTCGTTCGAAGAAAAGGAATCCTGTATTTGATGCAGGAGATCCTGCTGTTAGGTAATCTGCGTATGTTGTGTTGTTGTAGGTGCATGTAGCATATGTAAAATCTCCTTTCAATACTCCGTTTACGCATGCTCTAATCTGAACATCACATGGTAAATCTATAAATCCACGCGGAGCTTTGTATGATTTTATAAATTGTCCGTGCTGTATTTTTTGTCATCGTGGCGTAGTACAGCTTTTTTTTGTTTGTGTAGGCGTTTGTCCTACTTCAGGTTGGGTAATTACTGGAGAGTTTGTAGTTCATCGTGTATCTATAGGTGTTTCTTTTCCGTCTATTTTCCCTTCAGTATCGAATCCTGCTCATTCATTTACTGGGTTTGTCGATTGGATATATTCGTTGAGTACTTTTTGATTGTAAGAGGTTACTTCAGTCTTTTGATATTCATAGACTACATCATCTCTGCATGAATTCTGAGTGAATGATCAGAGAAGCGTTCAATTTGTGCATACTCTTTTTTCTATGTCGCATATCGTGTTAACATCTTTTCTTTGTCTATATGCTAGGACAAAATCCTTATTTTTTACTTGTTCGCCTCGTGGAGTCATACAATCCATAGATCCTGTCGTTATGGTTCCTGTTTGTTGTGCCCCTGTTGTCAATGTTCATGTAAATAGATGTCCTGTATAGATGGTTCAACTCGTTTGTTCTCCTAGTACGGATCCTATATCATCTGGCTGTATCAATCCTTCCAAGCTATCTGTAGCTCCTGTTGATTGGGTAGTGGTTTCCCCTGTACTTATTTGTCCTTGATACACATCTTGTCCTCATTCATCTTCGAAGAGATAATCCCATTGTGCATTTGGAGCATTATGCAAAAACACTTCGTCAGCATTTCGGACAAATTGCAGTTCTCCAGTAGATGCATCTTTTTGGAAGAGCATAGCCATCGCAAAAAATAACAGCACAAGAGCACTCATGGTTTTCTTTATAGTGTTTTTGCTGATATTCTTGATGTGTTTGCTGAGATGTTTTTTGAGATGTTTCATCGTTATTTTGCCTATTTTTAAAGTATTTTAATTATACCCTAAAAAATAGTCCTGTCAAATCTCTTGAATATAATTATTTGACTTTTTTTGTTTATGTTATCTGCTTATA
>CAZJMP010000019.1:0-3987 GCA_964547365.1 uncultured Candidatus Peribacteria bacterium
CCATCCTTGAATCTGATCGTCGCGCAGAGATTGGTCAGAAGAATATGTCCTCATTGCGGAACCAAGAGAGAAGCTAATTATAGCGAACAAGCAGAAATCAAAGATATTCTCAAGAAGATGAAAGATTTGGATCCAAAACTTGATTTTCCGTTCGATGGAAAGGTTCCTCAGGCGATTGGATGTGATCAATGTAATGGTAGCGGATATCAGTGAAGGATAGCGATTATAGAGACATTGGAAATAACTGAAGCACTCAAAAAAATGATCGTAGACAATAAAATCGGCATCGATCTCTATGCAAAAGCGAGAGAGGAGTGATTCCTGACACTCAAGGAAGATGGAATCATCAAAATGCTCAAAGGAGATACAACATTGGATGAATTGAGAAGAGTTTTATAATTAACGTTTTTTTTATGGGGAGAGCAGAACCGATAGAAAGAGAGAATACCATCACAAATACAGAAGAACTCATCGCTATTACAAACAATCAGATTGGGGATATCTTGTATATCTCAGAAAAAATATTCATCTCAGAAACAAAAGACATTAAGCATATTTATCGATCAGATTTTGCGCTTAAAACAAAAAAAGAAGCTGAAGAGCTCGTAAGAAACAAAAAGGCAATGTTCTATCATAAAGACAAAAAAAATGATTTTTTTGTATATAATGAAAGAGCAGGGGAATTGATTGCATTCAAAAAAAATGATTATCTGATCTATCCTCAATGATATTTTACCTACGATGGAACAAACTACGTATCCTATGATGATATGGGCAATGAAACGGGAAGATTTTAAGATACAAAATATTCTTATAGAGATGTCCGCTTTAGGCGGATTTTTTTTTATAAAAAAAGCCATAAACGGAAACGCTTATGGTTTATTAGATACGTAGATTAATGCCGGAGTCTCTTCTTGTGCGTATAACGAATCTCAGTACTGAAAAGCATAAAGAAGAATACAAGAAAAATACTCGTAGGGAGCGCAATAATCGGTGTAAGAAGAAAATCTATAATCATAGGATTTTTGTTTTTGGATCTTTTCTGTAGGCATTTTAGTAAGATTTTCAAGCCTTGTTTTTTTATTTGATTTTGTGGATACTAATCGTATCACCGTAGAAAATGGAACATATTACGATTTATATTGATGAAGCAGGCAGAGGACCACTTGCGTGACCGGTCTATGTTTGACTTGTTGCACTCAAAAAAAGGATCGTACTCAAAGAGTATAAAGACTCTAAGCAATGTTCAGAAAAGCTGAGGGAAAAGCTATATCAGAAGATCACTAATCATAAAAACGTGTATTGGACGACAGCGAAATGTGATCATACCTTCATCGATCAGCAAGGCATAAGTTGTGCGATACATACTTCCATACATACATGATTGGAGGCGATGTTGAAAAATTTCGTGGATGAAAATATCAAATGATTGAAGAATATCATCAAACAGATCGGTAAAAAGAATATTCAGATTATGCTGGATGGAAAATATGATTTTAAATTAAGAGCTATGTTGGGAGTAGAAGTAGAAACCGTGGTGGATGGTGATGCAAAAATTCCGCAGATCGGTATGGCATCTATTTTAGCGAAAGTAGAAAGGGATAGAGAGATGATGATGTACCACAAAAAATATCCGAAATATAGATTTGATCAGCATAAAGGGTATGGCACGCAATTGCATCGTGATCGCCTGGCAAAATACGGTCCTTGCAAGATCCATAGGAAAAGCTATTTGGAAAAGCCGGATAATCAGCAACCATTATTTTCATAAAAAGAAAAACCTCGCATAATAGCGAGGTTGTTCCCAAAAGTCTCTTGTATTATATGGTATATAATGGATATTATATGTTCTATAATAGAGTAAGATCTTTTTGCGTACTCATTGATTAGTCAGCCATAGCGCCAGACTCAACCTTTGATACGTTTTTAGCTTCAGGACCTTTTCTTCCTTCTCCGATTTCGTACGTTACTGTGTCACCATCAGCGATAGATTCTCCGATTACATTTGTTCCGTGAACGAATACATCCTTGCTTCCATCTTCTGGAGTGATGAATCCGAAGTTTTTAGTTCTGTTGAAGAACTTAACGATACCAGTTGTCATTGAATAATATTGGTAATGAATAAAATTTTTGGAGTAATAAGTAACTCCACAAAAGAGTATACGATACTCCTAGAAGAATACAAGAGATAATTTAAAGAAGAAATAGTTGACAAATTATGTAAAATAATTATAAAAGAGATATGAAGATTTATTCTCTATCTAATATTCAATGAATAATCATAAAGACAAAGAAGAACATGATATCATGAGACTTTCCCGTAATTTTCAGAGAGGAAATACGGTGCAGCAAAGGACTGAACTTGCTAAGGTCTTGCGCATGAAGGAAGCCAAAGAGAAGGCAAACAAAGCTGCGGAGATTCTCTATGAAGCATTCTGAAAAGATTTCGATGTGAAAAAAGACGATGGCTTCCGTAGATATCATATAACCAAGAAGGATTGATCTGTTCAGTGATTGAAGGAAGGACAGATGGTGATGACGGTACAACCAGACGGATCACTCATCATCCGTTTGAATTCTCCCAAATGAGATACGGTATACACGACAAATAAATTGTCGAATGAGGATTTTTCTGCAGAGATACCTGCATTAAAATTATTCATCGAGAAGGATGTAGAAATGCCTGAAAAGAGCAAAATACAGAAATACTAGAGAAAAAACAAAACCTACATATATTATGAAAAAAAGAAAATGGCTTA
The DNA here is from genome assembly GCA_964547365.1 of uncultured Candidatus Peribacteria bacterium. GTDB lineage: Bacteria > Patescibacteriota > Gracilibacteria > Absconditabacterales > Absconditicoccaceae > CAJBLF01. The sequence goes on from CAZJMP010000019.1 coordinate 2,760, forward strand.
TTCTGGCTATTCTGTGCTTTGTTGGAACAATCGTGGGTTTCTGGTTTTCAGAAAACATGTTTCCAACGATGGCATTTGCCATGTGCGCAGTAATAGGGCCTTTGGCTGTAGGAGGTATCTTCCTATGTATCCACATTGAGAAAAAGAAAAAAACCTTGTATTGAGAAACGTAAAAAAAACCCTCGTGTTGAGGGTCTTTTTTTTAAATGTATTCATTAGAAATCTTAGGTTATCCTCTGAGTTGTCCGCCTGCTTCCTCTCCGGCTTTGATAGCTTTGTTCAAGATATTATTGATTTGTTCGGTTGTCATCGTTCCATCGCCAACAATTTTTATTTTGATTGAAACTGACTTTTTATCTTCTCATAGATTCTTTCCCGCGTAGACATCGAAGACTTCGACTTCCTTCACTTCAGGGAGGTTCTTGACTGCAGAGATCACTCCATCGAAACTCTTGTTTGCATCGACAACGAAACAGATATCTCTTCGAATAATCTGATCTTGTAAGGTCTCATAGGTGTAGATATGATCGCCTTCTATTTTTAGAGCGGTCAATAATTTATCTATATCCAATACGATATATGTCACTCATGCGGTTTCCGGTATCTTTCGATCGCTGAGAACCAATGGATGCTGGTTTCAGATAAATCATATCCTGAACGGTCAATCTGCGGTATCCAATTCGATGCTCGCTTGTTTCTTGGGATGATAACTGGATGAATCGGTTTTGTCCCAAAGGATCTTTGCGCTGATTCCTAGTTCTTTGATCAATGTTTTGACGATGCTTTTGCCCGCCAAGAGAGGATCTTTATCTCGACCAGTGATATTTTTGTTGTATAACATAATACCCAAAACTGTTTTTTCGACTACAAAATTGGAGGCAAAATTTTCCTGCTTGATATGCTCAGGAATGACATGATGGATTTTCTGGTTTCTTTCTTCTTTGGTTTGTTTCTTGTTCCATACCTTGCCGATATCGAAGATTTTGAATTCATCGAAGAATTTGCTATTCTTGGCAACATGTGCAAGGAGTTCATAATCCATGTTTCCTCTCAAATACGGCATTTCTGGATTTGTCGGATTCTGAAGCTTATAGAGCATATCGCTGGTGCCATCCTTATTGACCAATTTCTCAGATACCCATGGATAGGTTTCCACTTGGTTGCATCAGATATTTCTGACTAAGACATCTTCAATCTTTCTCTGTATTGCGATGTGTTCATTGTAAGG
>CAZJMP010000019.1:4087-19664 GCA_964547365.1 uncultured Candidatus Peribacteria bacterium
TTCGTCTTTTTTCAGAAAATGAATTGTTCCATAGTCTTGGTATCCACTTCGATATGCTTTTCGCTTTCGGTTTTTACTTTTTCGCTGATGTAATAGGAAAGCCCTCAAATCTCGAAGTCTCCGAGATCTTTTTTGTAGTAATGTAATTCGTCCAAAAAGAGGATCAGGCAGAATAACGTATATCGAGGATTGATATTTTTCTCGAATCTCAATTCCGCGTCAGTTCTCAATCAGAGTCTTGTTCATGTTTTTCTGACGGCTACCGGATCGAAGTTTGCAATTTCCACCAAAATATTTTTTGTACTTTCGCTGATTCAGCTTTCACTTCCTCCTACGACTCCTGCAAGCGCAAGGATTTTTTTCTTATCAGCTATTACGACATCTGTCGCTTTCAATGTATGTTCTGTCTCAAACAAGTCCGTGAATTTCTCTCCTTCCTTGGCGTTTCTGACGATGATATCGCCGTCGACTTTTTCTGCATCGAAGAAATGGACGGGTTGTCCGCTGATATTCATGAAGAGGTTAGAAAAATCCACCCGATTGCTGATAGGATTACTTCCAAGATCGATCATTTGCAATCTAGAGAAAAATGATGCTTGCTTGACGGTTACGTTTTTGAGATGCAACAAGAGATAGGTATTCAATCCTTCACTTTCTCCTACAACTTTTCTTTCGGGCTTCGTGCTGTTTTCGAGGATGTTCATGATATTTTTGGGTGTGCATTGCTGGTGATAGTCAGCTATCTTATTGAAGGTGACAGCTCATTTCGTATTTCCATAAATGGCATGCAATTCCGTAGCAGCGCCAAAATGTCAGGTGAGGTCAGGCCTGTTGGTTAGCGATTTATTATCTACCTCCATCACTCGGCTTTCCAGTCGAGGAAACTTTTCTTTCATCGGAGTTCAGAGATCCTTGTCGGATATATCATCGAGGTCTTCCTTTAAATCTCGAATAGAATGTTTCTCGATATCTTCGTTGATACCCAATTCTTCTTTGGAACAAATCATTCCATTTGATTCGATACCTCTCATTTTTCTTTTTTCGATAGTGATTCCTGCATTTTCGAAGTGCGTTCATGGCAACGCTACCGGTACGTACAATCCTGCAGCGATATTAGCGCCACCGCAGATGATCTGGTATTCTCCCTTGTCACCGCAATCGACCATGCAGACGCTCAGTTTGTCCGCGTCGGGATGCTTTTCGCAGGATTTGGTGTGTCCTATCACGATACTATCGGCGATTTTTCTTTCGTTGATCTCTTCGATCTCACATGTTTTGAGAATGAAATTCTTCGCGATATTTTCTGGTGTATCGTTGATAGAGATGAATTTCTTCAGGAGTGGTGATGTATATTTCATGATTCGATATGATAATTGAGATAAACAAAAAACATAGCAGGAAAAACATAAGAAAATAAGAAAGAAAATCTAGCGGAAATCTATTCTTGTATAGTATATGAAATTTGACAAAAATAAAAAAGTATATATAATCAGATATATTTATTCTATAAATACTATGATCATGGATACTACAGACACTTCAGTGAATTATTCTCAGTATACTCGCAAAAGAGTAGGTAAATTGAATTATCTTTCAAAAAAAGAAAAAGAAGATCTTCTCAAAAATCTTGAGATGTCAGATATGGATTTGGCTACCTATAATAAGACATTTGGGACAGGTAAAGATAGGATTGCTGCCGATGCTGCAGAATATTTGGCGTATCATGATGCAAAGCTCAATAGGCAACAAAAAACCTATGAGGACAATAAGCTTGGTGGAACGGTCTCCAAACAGTTTGATATGCCAGGGATCTCCAAAGAAAAAAAAGAATATTTGGTGAATATGTTTTTTTCGCTCAACAAAAGACATGCTGATTATCAAAAGGAAAAAGCTTCATATACTCCAGAGCAAAGAGCAGTCGTAGAAAAGATAGAAAAGGAATCCGGATGAAAAGTGAAATGTGTAGTCGATACGAATTTTCTGAAAGCGTTCGGTAAGATCACTGGAGTGGACTATAGAGGAGCTGGCTTACTTGGCGAACGAGTGATTGTCGGCGATCCAAAAGACCTATTGAGCGAATCGTTGCTTAGGCATGAAGCTATCCATTGCGCACAGCAACGCGATATGTGATTTATGAAACGATTGGCAAGAAGTTTGGTAGAGTCCAAATGGAAACAATTTACATGACCGGAAAGATGAACAGCTTCTGCAGTAGATTACGGTACGGATAATCATCTGCTTGATAGGGAAACCTATATCAATCAATATAATCCACAGTATCTTACGCAAAGAAAGAAAGATGATCATTATAAATATGCGAATAAGGATATCCTCCAGAAGGAATACAAAAGAGCGAGAGAGGACGAACTACAAGAATTGAAGGGAAAATTATGAATATTGCAAGATAAGGAAAAGGAAAAAGGAAAGCTTACCTTCGCAGAAATGGATCAAAAGAAAAAACTAGAGCATGATGTCAGACAATTTGAAAAGATGCTGAAACATCTAGAAAACGACACCGAAACGCGTGTAGTACTGATAGAGCCAGATGTGCTTCCTAGCAGACGTGATAAAAATAGCGAAGACTATGATGAAAAAGCACAGATCCGGACAGAATCAAAGACCAATATGGATAAGAGAATTACATTAGAGAAAGGTCTCTATAAAGAGTATCAGCAAAAGCTTGCGGCAAAAAAGAAAGCATTGTCTACTATTGAAAATGATCAGCAGAAAAAAGAGCTAGAAAAAGAAATCAAGGAATATGAAGTGTTTTTGGCTGCTATCAAAGGAGATTGGGACAAGAGCAGAAAGAAGGCAAAACAAGAGAGAAAGGCACTTCAAGCAAAAAGAGAACAGATGATGCAAGGATAATTTCACGAGAAGCGCTGTCATAGGCGCTTTTTTTTGTTCTTGCATTTATGGACTCATTCCATAAAAAAAAGCTCCCAAGAAAGCGACGGAAATTTTTTTTATTTTTCCTGTGTGGTGCATGTTTATCAATCCTTTGCATACGCCTAGACGTGTGGTAAATAAACTCATCAAGACGTATCTGATCGTTAAGTCTCATCTGCATCAGCCATCGTTCAAACACCAAGAGACGATGCTTTTTGATTTGATCAGGAAATGCAGGAATACCGTCTTCGGAAAGAAATATGGATTTGATTCCATCCAGACGATCAAGGATTTTCAGAATATAATTCCTATCTCTCATTATAAAGATTTTGAACAGCGGATTATGTATATGCTCAAGTGAGAAAAGGATATAACTTATCCAGGCAAGATTGACCGATTCGCTACCTCATCATGAACGACCTGAGGTGAGTGCAAATACATCCCTGTCACGAAAGAATGATTGAAGAAATGTCATTTCAAATGAGGTATGGATACGTTGAACTACTTCTGCAAAAATAATCCGAGAAGCCAATTTTTGATGGGAAAGGCGCTTGCTATAGGATGAGGATTTTCGACCAATCCGTATACGGGAGAAGAGAATGTCGGATTTATCTCGGCTATCTTACAGAAAAACACACCAAAGATCATCAAGATGATCAAGGAACCAAGCGATGATATCGCGTATATCGAGAATCGGGAAGAAAAAGTCCAAGCGATCATAGAAAATACCGTCAATCAAGATATTACTTTCATCAATGGACAGCCAGGTTGGTTGTTGAATTTTCTCTATAAGATGCTCGAATATACCCATAAGGACAATATACTCGAAGTCTGGCCGAATCTAGAGCTTTTTTTCCGATGAGGATTACCGATCGATATGTATAAGCCACAATTCGAGAAATTGATACCATCCAAAAAAATGAAATATTATCAGGTATATAATGCGTCAGAATGATTCTTTAGTGTTCAAGATATCAATTTTGCTGATGATATGCTGCTATTAGTAAATCATGGTACTTTCTATGAGTTTATCCCATTGGAAGAATATGGAAAAGAAAATCCTACCGTATTGACGTTGGAAGAGGTGGAAATAAACAAAGAATATATTGTTGTCATCACTACTTGTTCATGATTGCGGAGATATGTCATAGGAGATGTAGTGAAATTCACCAATCTCAAACCGCGAAGGATAAAGGTGGCAGGAAGGACCAAGTATTTCATAGATATGATAGGGGAGCGTCTTTCATTGGAACATATAGAGAAAGCATTGCTCCAGACGAGCAAAGCGACGGATGTGATTGTGACAGATTATACGGTATGACCTTTGGTGTTTGAATGATGAAAAGTGAGAGGATGCCACGAACGGATCATAGAATTCGTAAAGATTCCCAAAGATCCAGAACAGTTTGCAAAAGTGTTGGATCAAGAACTAGGAAAAGCGAATTCGTATTATTTCGATGAAAGACAGGATACCAAAGTACTGGGATTCCCTAAAGTACATTGCGTCAAACAAGGGACATTCTACGAACGGCTCAAGACCAAGAATAAACTTGGTGGACAACATAAGGTACCTAAAGTTTCCAATGATAGAAAAAATATCGATGAGATACTCGATATGATAAAATAAATTTTCTAATATTGACTTTTCAAAAAAGAATAGTATATAATTTTTCTCAAAAACAAAAAAGGAGGGATATGAAACCTATTGTTATCGTCCCTCAGAAGAGGGAGTTCGGCTGCGCCAAAGCCGTTATCAAGACAGTCATAAAGACGCGTTACGATAAAGACATCGTCATCAAGAATCCATGGTCATATATCAAAAGTATAGGTACCCTGAATTTCATTGGTATGGGCAATAGCGCATTACGCCAAAACAAAATCAATGCTCAATTCATTAAGAAAACAGGAGTAAAACATCAAGAAATTCAACAGTGGCTACGTGAGGAAAAATTCATGATCGTACTCTTTATTTCGCGTGAAAACTATCCGCATTATGCGGTGCTTGCAGGTGAAGACGATGCGTCGATATTTGTAGCAAATACGCATGGTGCTATCAAAGAAAGGTTTGCTCTTACAGAATTCATTGAACGGTTTTATCTCAATACTCGATATATAGAAAAAATCGAGTGGAAAAAGGGGCATTATCATCCGTTCCGAGACCGAATTATTCGATGGGGAATGTATCTAGCTAAAGTCTTTGGCATAGTCAAACCAGGGACACTCTATTTACTGGAAGAAAAAACATAACATCGTCATGGTTTTTTGTGGCGATGTTTTTTTTAATATATTGGTCCGTATCATGGGAATCTTTGCTTGATAGGGAATATGAAATACATAAAGTGAAGAGCAGATTTTGTCTTTTTTGTTATTCTCTCATGGAGTATACAACGATGCCTGCTAAGATATCAATGGCTATAATAAAGATCTTATATAGGATCTTGGATCTCTTTTTGACAAAAAAGCGAAAATATCCACGCAAGGATTTTGAGGAGAATCCCAGGACGATGTGATTGTGGGGAGCACTGTATCTGTGATATAAATATCTCTATAAACCATATAATGATACGAATGATCCCGTATATAATAAACAGTATTTTCATACGCAGAAGCTACCATTAACAACCACTAAACCAAAAAAAGATGAACTCGTGATCCATATTGCCGGCGACATGAAACAACATTCGTTGTTTACTGCAGAGAGCACTAAGCACCTTCGAGATGATATCGGCAATGAATATTTCGCTGCAGATACCGTGATAGCGAATCTGGAAACGCCTATAGATCTCAAGAAAAAAACGCACAAAGATCCTCTGATTATGCTTCATGATATCTATTTCAATGCACATAAAAATTTCTACAATATTTTTTCTGCACATGGGAAATGGAAATACTCGTTATTGCTGACGGCAAATAATCATAGCTTGGATCAATGAGAACATGGAAATGTCATGACCTGTAGATTCTTAGATGAATACAAGATCCCATATATATGATCGAGATTGACCAAGAGGAAACCGAGATATTATATTGTCGAAAAAAAGGGGATAAAGGTGGCGTATATCAATTATACGTTTTCATGCAATCAGAATATCCCGAGCGAAGAATATGCATTCGCTATCAATTATTTGAGGCTCAATACACTCGATACGGATATCAGTCAGATAACGGCTGACGTAACGTCTGCGAAAAAAGCGTGAGCGGATTTTGTGATTTTCTGTCCGCATATGGGGAATGCGTACCAACTCTATCCTTCTGGACACATCGTTCGTATGGTGCATCGTTTCTTTGATGAGTGCGGCGTAGATGCGGTGGTATGTACACATCCGCACAATCTGCAACCGATGGAGATGTATGCGTTTACGGATCCATATACAGGAAAGAAAAAACAAGGATTCGTCGTTTATTCACTCGGCGATTTTGTAAGCTATGATACATTCCCTCGATCACGCCTCTGAGCTATTGTCCAGTTGTGTATCAAGAAGACAAAAACAGCAACAAAGCTTTCATGAGTACAGTTTATACCCTTGTATATGCAAAAATCATGAAAAAAACATACGCTATCATTTAGATTGCTGGATTTGGAAAAGGTGGTCCATGCGATCAAAAAGAATGCCGTCCCTGTATATGTGGAAGATAAAGGCGGAGAAGCGTTATATCTCCACAACATATTTCACAAATACATAGTGCCGAAACAATAATGGCTTGATTGTATGTGTAAGAAAAGTAAATGCATATATACTCTATTTTCAGATCTTATCTTTTTCTTATGAAGAATATCCGAACCACAGATCAACAGGTGTACAATGCTATCCTTGCCGAACAGCAAAGACAGTCAGAAGGTATGGAATTGATCGCTAGCGAGAACTATCAATCTCCTGCGGTCTTGGAAGCACAATCATCCGTTTTTGCGAACAAATATAGTGAGGGCTTCCCATGACGCAGATATTATGGCGGTCAGGAATATACCGATATTGTAGAGCAATTGGCTATAGATAGAGCGAAGGAAATATTTCATGCGGACCATGCGAACGTGCAGGCTCTCTCATGAGCGGCAGCAAACTTATGTGTGTATTCTGCACTCATGGAACCATGAGATACGATTCTCTGAATGGATCTGACGCACGGCGGTCATCTCACGCATGGCGCTCCAGTGACGTTTTTCTCCAAGGTGTTCAACTTTATCCGCTACAAGACGACACCAGAGGGTAAGGTGGATTTCGCACAGGTGCGCGAACTAGCGTTGCAATATAAACCCAAGATAATTCTTGCATGATTCTCTGCGTATCCGAGAGAATTGGAATACGAAAAATTCGTCGAAATAGCCAAAGAAGTTTGAGCTATCGCATTTGCTGATGTTTCTCATATATGATGATTCATCGCAGCAGGATTGCTCAAAAATCCATTGGACTACGGCTTCAATGTCATGATGACGACAACACACAAGTCGCTCAGATGACCGAGAGGAGCATTGATTCTTAGCAAGTGAATCGTTTCCAATCCGTTGAAAAAACCTGAAGATACGATCGAGAATATTCCGACCAGAATCGATAGGGCAGTGTTCCCAGGTATGCAAGGAGGACCGCACATGAATACCATCGCAGCTATCGCGGTCGCATTGAAGGAAGCGCAGACACCGGAATTCAAAGCATACGCGCAGCAGGCGCTTAAGAATGCACAAGTCTTTTCCTCTGAACTCTTAACTCGCAACTATAAACTTGTTACCGGCGGAACAGACAATCATATGGTGATTGTTGACTTCAGTGGAACCGAATTAGACTGATCTGCTGCAGAAAAAATATTAGATACTATCTGAATTTCGACGTCAAAATCCACTATACCCGATGATCCGAATCCACCATTCCGTCCATCCGGACTTCGCATCGGTATGCCAGCGATGACGACTAGAGGAGTGAAAGAAACAGATACGAAACAAATCGCTGAGTTCATCGATCAGGCATTGAAGAGCAAAGGTAACGCAGATATTCTCGCTGATCTTAGAATCAAGGTCAGAGAATTTTGTAAGAAATTTCCGGTACCGAGTTTATAAAATATCATCTCTTGTTATTTATCAAAAAATATATATATGGTTTTTTTACCACGTGGTTATTAATTTTTTTTCACCAAATCGAAAGAAGCGGGAAAAGAACGTTCTTTGACCTTTTGGTACTACCTTTTCCAAGTGTTTATTATGCAGGCACGCCGTTGGCTTCAGATGTTCAGGTGGAATAGGCTCCCATCTGACGTTTTCCGACCGCGCTTGGAAGAGTATGGGTCAACGTTAATCGGGCCCATCAATTTTACTTTGCGGGAATCTCCGCACGCACGAACATCGCTTCAGGTTCATCTTAATTGTATTATTTTTTCTCAGAGCTCTCAACCAAAGGCGAATATCGTGCAAATTTATGAAGGAGTTAGGTTTATCTACGGTTTCCGTAGCTCTCGACCTACTCCTTTTTCCATATATAAAAAAGCAAAAAAAGACTTGACATTGAATATAAAATATATATAAGATTGCTACAAAAATAAAAGAAGCAACAATGTCGTTGCTTCATAAAAAGCCAAGAAAGGAGGCAATCGATGCGAGAATGAGGGGATAGGCCCTTATCGGATACATCTTAAAATTCAATCCCCGTAACACATATAAGAGTAGGGGCGTGGTTTAATCGCTATTTCCGTGGATGTTAACGGAAAATGGGAGCCTAGAGGAAACAGAGCCTCCACGAAGGTAAGACCTTCACCAACAGCCTTATCTGCTAGCGTGCAGATTATAGAAGGGGCATTCGATAAAAAAATTCACGGATGGTCTAATTAAAATTTTGCACCATGAGATCACCGCCGCTGCAGTTTCATAACTGTATCTGAAAAAAACCACCGGCCGCCGGTATCCCCGGGCTTATCCGCCACCCATTAGAGGTGAGCTTGCCCTTTGGAAAAGAAACCGGCAAAAAGACTCCAAAAAACTCCTGGCACCATTGCTTATTCGGGAGTGGAGCAAAGAAAAAAGCCCTTATTGTCGGGCACCAATGTATAATCGTATAAATAAGAGCGCCGAATAAGGCGCTCTTTTCTGTTTCGTCAAAAAACTTGATAGCTTCTCTGGAATACATATACTTACCTCAAGCTTTTTTTACTCTATTGTAGATAGTATGGCGGCAAAAAAAACCTTCTTCATCGAAAAAAAATGAAAGAAAGAAAAAATAATTGCAAATATCCTGGAGTTTCCGAATTTCGTGCAGCCTAATCCATACTCTTGCGGAGTCGCTTCAGCATTATCTATTTTGCGGTACTATGGGATTGAGGATGAGAGGGAGCGAAAACTGGAAAAGACCCTCAAGACTACGCCCAAGAATGGGACGCATCTCATACATATCATGAAACTGTTTACGCATCGCGGACTCACGATCGATGCAGGTAAGATGACGATTGCTGATGTGGAAAAATACATAGATAAAGGGATCCCTGTGCTTGTGATGATCCAGGCGCGAAGCAATAAGAAAAAAATCGATTATGCTAAGACGCGGGCGGAAGGGCATTACGTGGTGGTGATAGGATACAATAAGGAGTATCTCTTTTTTGATGATCCCGTCCTCAAAAGTGTCGGCTATATGACCAAAAAAGAATTTGTATCGAGATGGCATGACAAAGATAATAAAGATGAAGTCTACGTGAATTACGGCGTAGCCGTCTACGGCAAAAAGCCGAAATACGACCCGCAATATGTAGAGGGAATACAATAAAGAATTCAGCATTCAGAAATCAAAATTCAGAATTTAAAATTTAAAATTTAGAATTTAGAATTTAAAATTTAGAATTTAGAATTTAAAATTTAAAATTTAGAATTTAGAATTTAAAATTTAAAATTTAAAATTTAAAATTATAATAATGGATATCGTTCTTTCTATCATCGGCGGCGTACTTTGTCTCATCGCGATCATCGGTTCCGTATTGCCGGTATTGCCTGGACCGTTGTTGGCATATATCGCCTTCATTCTGTTGCAATTCACTTCAGGACATCCTTTCTGACGGACCTTTTTCATCGTGCGAGCGCTCATCATCATTTTCCTGACTGTTCTCGACTATGTCGTTCCATCACGATGAACCAAAAAATTTTGATGAACGAAGCGAGGAGTGCGTGGAAACAATATCGGACTCATCATCGCAGTGATCATATTGCCAATCCTTGGAATAACCATCTGACCGTTTGGGCTTATCGGGCTTGTCTGATTACCATTCCTCTGATCGTATATGGGAGAAAAATACGGTGGCAAGCATCATGCACATGCATTGAGGGCGGCACGAGGATCGTTTATCGGTTTCGTGACCGGAAGTTTACTGAAATTGGTGGTCAGTCTGATTATGGCTGGAATTTTTTTCGTAAATGTATACAAACTATTTATCAAATAAAAAATATTGAGCGCAAAAAAAGTATCTTTTTTTTTATTTGAGCGTAAAAAGATCGTAGACATGGAAAAAAAAGAGCATATGAAGGCGGTCAACGAACAACCATCAAAGAAATTGTTTGATATCCGTTCATATATCGCAGCGTTGTTGATGCTGATACCTAGTATGCACGCACAGAGCGTTGTCAATTCCAACGAACAGAATGCATCGCTTTTTGCGGCGTATCAGAAACATCCAAATACTGGTATAGAAATGAATGAAACTATAGAAATCAGTGATGAGGAATTGTTCAAGGCTATATTTGCAAAAGCCATCGGCCCGATAAACAAACTAACGGATATACCAGCAGGATGAATTGTTCTCTCATATCCTTCATCGACTACATTGCCAAAGACCATCGATTTCTTTCCCAAGAAGATGATAGCGGATAAATTGCCGTATAGTGTACTGAAAATAGGGGAAAAGATGTTCACGGTCACTCCCGATATGTGATTTGAGGTGGATGATATGTATATCGATGCGACGGAATTCACCGTAGTAGTGAGTATGGATAGTCGATTAGGAGAAATCACCAAGACGACATCAAAAAACAAGGAAGATGAATTATGAGAATATCTACGAAAAGTATATTCAGAAGGTGCTGATGGCCGATATCTAGGTTCCACAGTAAAAGAGATTCCCAAGAGTCTACAAAAAATGTTTTTGGAAGAATACAATAAACTCAATAAATAATTTATTCTGACATATCCCATGAAAAAGATTGTTATTATTTTGTCGATATGCGCTTGTATGTTCCTTTTTTCATCAAAAGCGGAGGCATATCTTTTTGGTATGAAAGCACGAGACAATACCATTGCAAACATAGAGCGCGTGGAAAAGGAATATAAGCTCGATCTGCCTATCGTAGCGTTTATCTTCGATCCGCGAGGCAAACATGTGGAAAATATGATGAATCAACTCAATGAGAAACTTGGTGAAGATAAGGTGTATCATATTTCCTTGTCTCCCGATATGTATACGGCCAAACAAGTGGCTGAAGGGAAGTTCGATACGCAATATACGCAATTTTTCAAAGACATCAAAAAAAACAATCTGAGGATCATTTTCCGTACGATGCACGAGATGAACGGAGGACGATATCCGCGGAGCTCCAATCCGTATCGGTTCAAAAAGGCGTGGATCCATGTACGGGAGCTTTCGAGAAAAGAAGGACTTAATCAAAATAATATATTGTTCGATATGTCCGTCAATGCACGGGATCTGCCTGCCAAATGAGGCAAGCCGGCACAGACCGCGACTTTCATCCAATGTCAGCCGAATCTCAAAGCGAAATTGAAATGCTCTAGCTTCGAGGATTATTATCCAGGAGACAAATACGTCGATCTCATGGGAGTGACATTCTACAACCGGGGAAAAGGAAACAGCAATCGCCGGCGATGAACTCCGGAGCAGATCGTAAACAACGCTTCTCGACGCACATTGGAAAGACTCAAAAAATTCGATAAGCCGATCTTCGTGGATGAAGTGGGAACCACAGCAGTGAATTATACCTGAGCATATAGCTACGCGAAATCGCTAGAAGTCTACAAAAACAACAAGGAACTCAAGAATGCACGATTGTTGCAACTCAAATCATTCCTCTTGAGGGAATCGAGAATCGTAGGCGCCATCTACTTCAATGTCGATCTGACCGACGGATTGAAAAATCGGACATTAGGAGAATTGGATCGGTCCGTCATCGATTTCGCCAACAATAAATTCTATGAAAAGATCATGGACGTCTATGAAGCAGGTAAACCTAACGAATATACTACATTGTATTATCTCTTCAATGTCCAGCGCGTGTCACTGAACAATAAGATACACTTGGTAAAATCCGATTATGTGAAGCCGGTGAAGGATCTCTATGCAAGCATCCTTGCTCAATCCAAAGATACAACACAACAATTATCTTTGCTCGACAATATCAAAAAGACCAATAGTTTGGCTACGAAATACAGGAGATTCAAGAAAACGGATTTGGAGAGTATAGTGGATCTGACGAAGAAGTTTCTAGAGTAAAAATTATAAAATAAACAAATCCACTTTCGTTTTCTTCAGATTTCACTGGGGACTTTATCTCCCTTAATAGGGAGATTTTCAGTTACAAAAATTCTCCAAAATTTGACAAATAAAAAATTAAAGATATAATTAGATATATTTATTTATAAAATACGAAAATGGATAAATCAAAGAATCATGCTCAAATAAAGGCTAAGCTAAAAGAAAAAACAGATAAACTTGTAAGTAAAGACAAGGAACTTTTTGTGAATTTATCCAAAGAAGAAATCACAGAAAAAAAGAAGGAACACGCAAAAGCTTTTAGAGAAGAAAACAAAGAATTATTAAATGAATATAAAGAGAAAAATAAAGCAGAATATCCTGAAAGGATAAAAGGCCTTTCTGTCATGGATAATACAGGAGAGAGGACAATAAGTTTTGCAAGGGAAGGAGGGGAAAGTAGACGGTATACGATAGATCCTAATGAGCCTGAGAGCTATGAAAATGAAGGCGATGGTGACTCATTGTATGCAAAAATTTCAAAAAATTGAGGCGATGAGTTTTATTTAGTAGATGGTAAAAAAATAAATGATGTTGGTAATTTTGTCGTTGGCTATTATAATAATGTAAATAAAGAAATAGTGATAGGTGGACAAAAATATCCAATAGCTGTATATTTAAAAAGGAGAGATGCTCAGTCACGTGGTAAGAAAAAATACATATCCGAAAGAGATACAGATGTGATGAGGTATGAGGCTTATAAATTTTGTTTTTTTGATAAAGATATTGATGAATTTATAACACAAGATTTGTATAAATATGCAGTCACACGCGGGGGAATAAGAAACTGGGCAGAAGCGATGCAAGATGGTGATACCTTAATAATCGATGAACCTGAGAGCGGCATATATGATGATGGATATAAGGTGGGTGTGAGAGGAGGAAAGAAAATTTTTAAAATTTCGGCCTTAATCGTTGATGGAAAAATTAAAAAAGCTGAGGAATTAAAACAAAGTGGAGATCTGATAAATGCTCTAAAATTAGCGGAAAGTGTCGTTCAAATGATGAAAGAAGAAGGTATAAAAGACCTTTCTGAAGCAAAATATCTTATGAAAATTTGCAATGAATATAATGTAAAAGAAAAAAGTGAGATTGCAAATAAGGTGTTAGATATGCTGTTAGAAGAGAAAATTAATTATAGTAATTTTATTAAACAGTTAGCTGAAGTAAAAGAGCTAGTCGGTTCGTTAGTTGATTTTTCAAAGGTAGACAAAAAAATAGATATCCTTAAAAAGGATGCTTTAGAAGATTATTTAATAAAGGGTAAGGCTTCAGATGCCATTAGATTCGCTAAAGAAAACAATCTTGAAGAAGAATTACTAAAGAATAAACAAAAGTTAGAGGAGTCGATGATAGATGAGATTGCAAGCAATAGTATTAGAATTGTTGAAAATAATCGAGCGAGGTATACGTACTTCGACACAATAAAAATGTTTTTGGATTATGGGGCTAATGCTGAAAAAATTAAAAATTTTTTAGGAAGAGAAGATAATAGGGAGATTCTTTATAAAAGAAAGGATTTTGTTGATCAATATTATATTATTGAGCAAGAATTCCAAAATACAATTAGATGATATTCTGAGAATCAAAAAAAAACTGAAAATCATGAGATCATTAAGAATAAATTTAAAGAACATATAAAAGATATTTTTGAGGTAGCTGAAAAACTAGGTGTTAGCAAGGAATATATTAAAAAGAATATTTATGATTATGGGGATTATCGTGAAGTTCTTTTTCCTAATCGAACATATGATTCCTTGATAAAATTAATTGATGAAGCATAGTTTTGAAATACTAATTTGTTGATATATTCTAAATTATTGATCCCTTTTCCAAAAGAACCAATAAAGGAAAAATTTTAGTATATGGTTGTGCGTTTTTTTTGATATTAAAAAATCTTTTATATCAATTTTACCGTCTCAAACAACTCCAGCAATACCTGGTCTTCAGTCATTCCAGATAATTTCGCCTGATAATTCAGGATGACTCTATGTCTCAAAACCGGCAATGCGACTCTCTGGACGTCTTCATGAGTGACGTAAGTCCTGCCTTCTGCTAATGCAACTGCTTTACTTGCGAGCATCAGTCCGATGGATCCGCGAGGTGATGTTCCATACAGGATGTAGTCGTGTTCTTGTCTGGTGATGTCGGTCAGTCTGGTGATGTAATGTTTGATCTCATCAGAGATGGTGATGCTGTCTATTTGTTTTTTGAGCTCCGTCAATTGCTTGTGAGTGATGACCGGCTTGAGGTCGTGGATATTGTCTTTTTCTAGGGTATCGAGAATGATTTTTTCTTGAGCGATGCTCGGATAATTCACTACGACCTTAAACAGGAATCTATCGACTTGCGCTTCCGGGAGCGGATATGTTCACTCTTGTTCGATAGGATTCTGGGTAGCTAATACGAAAAACGGTTCCGGCAGCTTATGGCTGATTCCTCCGATGGTGACCTGATGCTCCTGCATTGCTTCGAGCAGCGCGGACTGCACTTTCGGCGTCGCTCTATTGATTTCATCCGCCAAGATGATGTTCGCCATGATTGGTCACATTTTCGTATCGAATTCCTGGGATTTGCTGTTGTAGATCTCGCCGCCGATGATGTCTGCAGGGAGAAGGTCTGGCGTGAATTGGATTCTTTTGAATTCCAAACCGAGGAGCTGAGCGAAGACATGGATTGTCTTTGTTTTTGCTAATCCAGGGAATCCTTCGACGAGGACATGCCCTCCGCAGAGGATATTGATGATGATCGCGTTGATGAAGTCATCCATTCCTACGATATGTGTGTGGATATGCTCTTTGAGCATTTTTAGCTCAGGAGTATGAAAATCGAGTTTATGGAGTCATTCCTGGAAATATTTGGTATCTATCTTGTGTTGAACGGGTTCCGTATGATGTTTCTTTTTTTTGAAAAGTGAAAGGATGTACCTGAAATTCTGGTTATCTTCCTTCAAAAAGAAAAAGAGCGCGACAAAGATGATGATCAGGACAACGATTAGGAGAAATATGATGGTTCGCATACGTTTTTTTGTATCAAATAAACATGTGCTATACTATATATCTTACGATAAGTATCAAGTAGATTCACTCGTGCATACGTCATTCAAACTCTTCTCATATTGACGTCATTCCAATTCTTCTCGTATTGACGTCATTCCCGCGAAAGCGGGAATCCATACAAAGCAAAC
>CAZJMP010000020.1:0-18125 GCA_964547365.1 uncultured Candidatus Peribacteria bacterium
ACCCCAAACAACAGGACAGATCAAACAACCTTGATATATCGGACGACACGCATGCCCTCGATATTCGGAATCGCTAAGAAAGAAAAATCTGACATACTTCAAAAACAAATTTTAAATTTTTAATTTTAAATGAAGGTATCGATCATTATGAACTATTGTAGATTACCATAGTCAATAAAAAAAGCAATACATTCAATTGTTAGTTATTAGTTGTTAGTTGTTCACTTATTTTAAAGCATTACAACAAGGATAACCAGTACACCAAGCAAGGTATAAAGCAAGATACGTTGTGAAAGCGGAAGCGTAAATCACGATCAAAGCATGCGATGTGCATCAAACACATCAAGTGTCGCCAAAGGCGTGTACGATATATGGAAAGAACGTCCAAGCACATCATTGCGAGCGCTGGAAACGGATTTGCCGTTATCGTAATAACGAACGCCATTAGCATATTTTACGAAATCACCCGCTGAAGATCCAATCCCGATCAATGAGGTATGAAGAGGGAAAGTATACGAAGAGGAAATAGCGTCAAAATCAGAAAACACGATATATGAAGTATAAGGAGAATCTTCAATCATTCAGCTTAGGGCAATGAAATCTTTGTTGCCGGCAGGCAAGACATTGGTAGTGATGCCGCTCAGATACAGCAGAAACGTTCACGTATCAAAGGTGGGAGGAAGAATGTAATCCGCATGGGCATTGAAAACAACGAGTCCATACGAGAATCCAGGTTCAGAAAGAATGGTTTGGGTAATCAGAGATTTCGCAGCAGCGATCCTAGAAATATGTTGAGTGCCAGAAAGGACATCTTGAGTATTCATGGTCCTATTGAGATCCAAGACAAAGACGATCTTATGATCAGAAGTCAGCGCTGAAGAGCGTCCATCAAACGCCAAAAATATCGCAAGGCACAATGCGATGATCAACAAAAAGATTTTCACTAATGCAAATTTTCTGTAATTCATACACCGAAATATAGGGAAGCTGAAAAATAAAACAACAAAAAAATTATATTTGACTTAAGTATATAAATACATATAGTAATAAAAAATAAATAAAAAATGGAACAAGATATCAACACCATCAATGACGAAAATTGGGAAAAGATATGCCAACGCTGCGGACAATGCTGCCACATCAAATATCGCCTAAATACTATCGTCATCGTAGATCCGATCAACACATGCGAACATTTGAAAAACAATCTGTGTACTATCTACGACAACAGATTGAAACCAGGAGAATGTATGCATATCAAAGAAGCATTGAATATTGATTTTGCGCTCCCCACTTCATGTCCTTATACCAAATTAAAACCAGGGTACAAAGGATTTGTAATGCCGGATCCAAAAGTATTCCACGACACGATGATCCTCTTTGGTCTTATCGAAAACGAGGAAAAACGATTGGGAAGAGAAATGACCAACCAAGAAATCAACGATTTCGAAATCACGCAAGAGAAAATCGACGCACTTTATGAAAAAAAGAGTTGAGCAACCCTCGACTCTTTTTCGTTATTGTCTGTAATGAACAAAACATAAGCCATTACTCCACCAACAAGAAAATGAATAGAATTACAAAAAAGACAAACGCCAGACTCGTGCTAGCCGAAATGGATACCATTCAGACATAAATCAGATAAGCAATATGAGCCGAAATGGGGACCCGCTTTAGCGGGGTTTGAGGCGATTGCAAAGTAAATCCTATCACGAAATATCAGGCGAGGGCGGTTTGAGTCTGGCTTGAGTTTTTTGGATACTTTTTTGGTCAAGTAAAAAAGTATCCCCAGCGGAGCGTTTATCATGAGTTTGGAGCGAAGCGCCCAAAAAATACTAAGAAAGCAGCGTATATATCTGTTTTTTCTCTGTATCACTGACATCGCTAAAATGCGACAAAACATACTCAATATATCAGTTCACTAATAATGTTTGTGATTGTTCTTTGGTCAATCCCCTGCTCATCATATAGAAGAGTTTTTGCTGATCCAAAGAATCGACCGTCGCACCATGCGAAGCACTAACATCATGGGAAGCTATATTCAATTTCGGCAAAGTTTTGATAGAGATATCTTTTCCCAAGACGATATTTTGTTCAAGCAAGCGGCCATGGACATGATCCAGGCGGTTGCTGATGAGAATAGAGCCGTCAATAGACGATTTCGCTCAATCACGAAGAAAAGAGATCAATTCCACTTCAGCTGATGTCTGAGAATGATTAAGAGACACAGTCAAAGAGCCAGAAATAGGATGCTTCGCATCAGAAGCGAAAAGGCCAAAGATCTTGCAAGAACATTTCGGACCTTTGGTGACGATATGAAGATCTATATCTGCCCCGGAAACGACAATCAGATAGATCAAAGAAGAATGAGCCGACAATTCAACGCTCTTTTTCCCCGAAACAGAAAAAATATCTATGACATCCAAAGATTGTCCTTGAGAAAGGGATACGGGAGTAAAATTATCAGTCTGCATAAGCGTCATAAATCAATAGAGTGTTAAGGCAAATTACGTTGTTTGATGAGATCACGAAGTGTAGAATCGGATTCGGACGAAGAGGTGGAAGGAGTTGTTTCCGTAGTAAATCAAAAGCCTTCATCTGTTCATGTAAGAGAGCTATCAGGCAACGCATTCAAATCTTCTTCAAAAGCAGGATCATAAACATCCAATCCAGACATCTCTGTTTCTAACTCCTCATCGGAAAGCAGATCATCGATACCCGTTGATGAAGTCTGATGCGGCCGAAACGGATCCGTCCGAGTTACAGGTTCAGATCGATGGAATACAGATCGATTATTGGCATTAAGGAAAGAGATATATGCATTCATATCCCATTTCATTTTCGCCAATCCTACCAAAAGGATGAAAATAATGATAGAAAGCACTGATCGTAAAAGATATTTCAACAATCTTCAGAAAAAGCGCATGAGTATACAAAAAGGAGTAAAAAAGCCACAGAAGAATATACATATTAGCCCAAAAGTATCAACAAGAAAAATTTGACAAAATCTAGAAAAATAAATATAATTATGTATATATAGATAAAAGTACTTTTACCCATTTACCATATTGTCATGAAAAAGTTTTTACTAAGCGTTGGTCTTATAGGGATATCCGCAGCAATCATCCGAACACTCGCAGGACGCACGATGCACACATCCGCAGGAACAAGCTGCAAGGAAGTGGAATTCGCTAATGGCATAACCGCTTGCATAACCATCAAGGATGCAGGAACCGATAGACGGGAGCTGGAAACAGATCTCGATGGAGGATCGGAAGCCAACCTCAGATGTGATCTTATGGATCCTAGTTCAACACTTAGGAGCATTACCAACTGTAATGGGGAATTTTCTTACAACGGAAAAAATTCAGGCAGAATAAAGCTTCGGATAAGATACAACAATGCTGCACCGACCGATCGGGAAGGAAAGCCAAGCAGTAGCAGTGTACGGACCTATCCTCAACGGGTATATGACCGAGATGGTGAAGAATGGGCTGAAGATAACTTGGAAGACAATGAAGATGATAACCAAACAGACAATTTCTATATTTCATCTTCTCCATCAAATCCTGATGAAAATGAACGGATCGATATCACGGTCAAAGCGAGAGATGGATCATCTACAGATGACAGCTATAGAGGCAATGTAAAATTCAAGATCCAAAGACGAGACAATACCAACGACAAATGGATTACCGCCTCTAGCTCATTATATGAATTAGATGAAACCTCATATGATTTTGATTCCAATGATGATGGAATCCACGAATTCAGCAATTTGGTAAGATTCTTGAATGACAATTACGATTATAGGATCATGATATATGACTACGATGATGAAGATATCGACGGATACAAAGTTTTCGACTTCGGTAATGGATACGACGAAGATGATGATGACGAAGAGGACGATAACGAGACAGATAGCTTTTATGTGACAACATCTACAAGTTCTCCTGACGAAGATCAATATGTAGATGTAACCGTAGTAGCTCGCGATGGTTCTACCACCAACGAAGACTATAGAGGAACCGTAAAATTCAAAGTAGAAAGAAAATCCGGTTCATCACGAGTAAGTGCGACATCTTCATATTATACGCTTGCCAAAACATCCTATACATTCACATCAAGCGACAACGGAGAACATGAATTCAACGATCTCGTAAGATTCAGGGATGATAGATATGATTACAGATTAGTCATCTATGATACTACCAACGACATCGAAGAATATAAGACATTCTATGTAAACAGTGATAATAATAATGATGATGAAGATGACAGCAATTACGATACCGATAGCTTTACGGTAACGAGCAATACCAGCAGTCCAGAAAGAAACGAATATGTAGACATCACTATCAAAGCAAAAGACGGATCAAGTATTGACACGAGCTATAGAGGGACAGTGGATTTTGAAGTACGATACAAAGAATCAGGATATTCTACTCGATACAAGACCACATCATTGAGCGATTATGAAATGAAATATCCGTACGAAAACAATGGATATAGATTCACCTCATCAAATGCAGGTCAAGTGACTATCACCGATTTCGTAAGATTCAGGAAAGAAGGGTATCAATACAAGGTAATTGTAGTGGATTCTGAAGATGATGATATAGACGGAGAGAAGATCTTTACCATAGGTGATACTGATGATACCAATGATGATGAATACAATTTTTATCTGACCACCGACGACACGACACCGACTACTAACCAACGAGTTGATGTAACCGTCAAAGCAAGAGACAACACAAGCACCTATACGACATATAGAGGTAAGATCTTATTCGAAGTATACAAGAAAGCAGCAGGAGCATCTACACGGACATTGACGACATCAACCAACGATTTTGAGATGGTAAGCACGTACAAGACCAACGGATATACCTTCACCGCAGGTAATGCAGGAACAAAGACATTCACCAATCTCATAAAATTCAAAAGGAATAATTATTCGTACAAAGTACTTGTCTACGATGAAGATGCAGACGGCGATTTCAAAGGAGAAAAGATCTTTACAGTAGGCACTACCAACAACGATGATAGTGATGTCGATGGATTCACCACAAGCGAATTGAATACTGTAGAATCGATCTATGATTCACGGAATAGTATGATCAGCAGTCTCAAAAGCATGTATCCTAGATTAAAGACAAATACTACACGACAAAATAAGTCAGACGATCTGTATGAAGAGATGGAAAATATCTTGGAAGACAAGAGTACAAAACAATACGATGACTTCGATGCATTCTCTGAAGGTCGGGCAGAACGATACAGATACACTATCAGTGTCAGATAATAAACACGCATATTTTCAAGGAAAGTGAGCAGAAATGCTCACTTTTTTCATTGAAAGCAAAAGCGAAATAGCTAAAAAAAGTTTGTTGCAAAGCATTTATCGGGCGTAAGCCCATTTATCGCGAAGCGCAGCGAAGCTTTTATCGCACAGCGTTTATCAATGTCAAAGAAGAAGTGATTCACCCTATTGGAAGTAATCATAGCTATAACAAGCTTTTTTTTGTTGTTGGCAGTGATCTTGAATATCTATAGCAGGATGATGAAGCTAAAATACAATATCCAAGCAAGGACGAATGTAACGCAAGACGCATATTATGCGATAGAGAAAATAAATCTATTATTAAAGGATTACACCATCGATTACGAAGAATATTTCAACAGAAAAAACGTCGGATGTGACAGCTATACGGAACCGTTCACACGGAATGTATGAGAGAACGGACACTGCGATTTATTCACTGCCTACGGAAACGAGAATGCTATAGCAGGAACGCTTCCCTCCCAACGCAATATCTATTTCTGCAGCTCTACGACACAAGACGACGAACCATATACGATCATTAAAAATATTTGATTACAGAACGGCGAATGATGTCTCAATACATGAAAACAATGATTCGGACAATATTTTCGGCAATTCAGGGATGTAAAAAACGATGTTGACGGCATAGGAGGAGCATGGAATGATGATGACGACGAAAATGTAATGAAATGACCGGATGCTATAAAAGACAGTGAAAATACGAAAGAATTATATTTAATTTCCCAAGATGGGACATCCAGGATATTCATAAGAAGACATCTAGTGGAAAGCGGAAATTGGAATGGGGATACAGCGATAAGCGGAGACAGCGAAAAACTCTATACGTTGGAGATATTGAAACTCAGAGGTTTCGATGCAGGGAACAATCACGACTTCAATATAAACAACACTTCAGGCGTCTATGATGGAAAAATAGATACGCGAGCATGTGATTATGCACAAGGATTCATCTGCGACGGAAGTGGAGTTGGAATCTATGCAAATTATAGACTTCCTACTGACCAAGATGACGGACGAGTCGATCTTTTCCAAAAAAACATCACGATCAGCGATTGGAATGTCATCATTTCACCGACAAAAAACCCGCAATATGCACTCGCAGAAAACGAGGTACAAATAAATCCCTATTTTACGCTACAACTGACAAGCAAACTCTACGGCAAAATCCGGCAGAAAAAACTTGGTATGCAGACTATCGACAACTTTCAAGTCAGTCTCCAAACAACCTTCAATACCAAAAACTTTTATACGAAGTAATACATCAAATGAAGACAACAATCACTCAGGCTGAAGCTGAAGCACTCATTGAAAAATATCTCACTTCTCCCCACTTGAAATTGCATTCGATAGAGACCGAAGCCGTCATGAGAGGCTTAGCGAAGAAATTGGGAGAAAATGAAGAATTACGAGGACTCACGTGACTCCTCCACGATCTCGATCTGGATATCATCGGTCAGGATCTTGCGCAGCATGGAAAGAAAACCATCGAGATATTGAAATCAGAAGGATATGATATTCCAGAGATGTTCAATGCTATACTTTCGCATACAGAATGAATAACACCAGGAAACAAGACAAGAACGACAAAATTCGATTATGCCTTGGCTGCGGGAGAGAATATCACCGGACTCATCTATGCATATACGCTTATGAGGCCAGACAAAAAAATAGAATGAGTGGAAGTGAAATCCATCAAAAAGAGGTTGAAAGAACTTCGCTTCGCAGCAAACGTAAATAGGCAATTCATCGCCGATGTAGAAAAAAGTTTACCCGACGGGAGTTGGGCTTGAATTACGGTCGATGAATTCTTACAAATAGCGCTTGATAGTATGAAAGCTATCGCAGACAAAATCTGAGTTTAATTTGTTTATCATAAAAATGACTGAAGAAACCAAAGTGATCGATCACGTCGGAGAACGTGAAACCCGCATCGCAAAAGCGAAAAAAATGAAGGACATGGGAATCATCCCGTATGCGCAATCTTTTGACAAAAAAGATCTGATTTCCGATATCATAACAACCTACGAAACCAAGGAACATCGCGATATCAATGATATCATACCAAATCCAGGAATTCAAGTGAAAACGGCAGGAAGAGTGATGCTGTACCGTTCACATGGAAAATTAGCATTTGCAAAATTATTGGATTCCACCGAACAGATTCAACTCATGTTCCATCGTGACAACTGTAAAATAATTACGAATGACGGTTTGGTAGATACGTTGAACGACGGTAGCGAAACAGGGATGACCGCATACAAATTCATGGAAAAGATGGTTGATGTGGGTGATTTCATCGGCGTACGCGGAGAAGTATTCAAGACGCACAAAGGAGAGCTTACGATATTCGTGTCAGAATTCAAATTTTTGGCAAAAGCTGTCAGGCCGTTGCCGGAAAAATTCCATGGATTGAACGATCAAGAAGAATTATATAGAAAGAGATATCTTGATCTCACGATGAATCCGGAGACCTACAAAAGATTCTTGTTGAAGTCCAAATTATATGAAGTCATGAGAGCATTCTACAAGAAAGAATGATTCACGGAAATACAGACCAACATTCTCGGAAACGCTGCTTCGGGAGCGGCTGCAAGAGCATTCGAAACACATCATAACGACTTCGATACGGATGTGTTCTTGAGAATCGCATTTGAGACAGGATTAAAGAAAGCGACCGTCGGAAGATTCGAGAAAGTGTTCGAAATCGGACAAGATTTCAGGAACGAAGGATCAGATCCTAGTCATTTACAGGAATTCACCCAAGTCGAACATTACGCGGTCTATCGAAACTATGAAGACAATATGAACTTTACGGAAAAAATGTTCGATTATCTTTTCGAGAATCTGTGACTTTCCAAAAAATTGAACGTCAAAGACAAAGACGGAAACATCAAAGAAGTGGATTTCACGACACCATGGAAAAGGATAGACTTCACCAAAGGTATCGAAGAAGCAAGTGGCATAGATATCACAAAATACGGAATGGACGATGCAGACAAGCTGAGAGCAGACATAAAAACCAAAGGGATAGAATTCGAAAAAATGGACACGATGGGAACGACAACGTTGATCGATTATCTCTACAAGAAAGTATTGAGACTAAAAATTATCGGACCTGCGTTCATCTACAATTATCCAGTCATCATGCAGCCATTGGCGAGAGTATCCGACAAAGACACCAATATCGTAGAACAATTCCAATTATTGGTTAACGGACGAGAAATCTGCAAAGCATATTCTGAGCTCGTAAACCCTATCGAACAGCAAGAAAACTTCGATAAACAAGCGGAAGCTGCAGCCAAAGGAGATGAAGAAGCAACTGCAAGCGATGACGATTTCGTCACTGCTATGGAATACGGCATGCCACCACAATCAGGATTCGGTATGGGAATAGAGAGATTGTTAGCAATTTTGACAGAACAAGATAATCTGAGAGACGTAGTCTTCTTCCCGCTTATGAAGCCAGAAAAAAACAATGATGAAGAATAATATAGCCAACCATACACTTTAGTGTATGAAAGTAATTTGATCACCTACTTTAGTACTATAAAAAAAATTCCCGCAAAACGCGGGAATTTTCTATGAAAAGCAATTATACTTTAATTTTTTTATTCTTTTTGTGTTCAACATTTACGTGCCATACTATTTCAACAAGAACTACCGATAACAATAATAAGGTACATAGTACTGAAACAAAATATGCCACATAAAACCAGGCCCAAACAAGCATACCAATTGCAACAAGAAACCAAAACATTCCCCATCCCTTATCACCATCATCAGCATTAAAGAAAAGAAATGCTAAGAAGGCAAAAAGCACAAAGAAAAAGATAAGAACAACCTGACAAAAGATCGTTGCATCTCTGGTAACAACCGTAATAGTTGCCTGATCAAAACTTACCGGATCCATAACTTTTAAAGTAAAAGTTACCTGAGGCGCCTTCCATAAGGTAGGACCCGACGTACGATAGACTTCTTTTTCAGCAACCATCTGTTCACCAAAACGAAAACAAGTGTAATAGTCAGGCACATCCTTGATAAGTTCATCCGAAACATGCAAGATACCCAATTGTTTGTGAATAATTACCTCAGATACCTTAGGAGTATTGTCATCTCCCAAAATCATAAAATAATGAAGCATGTCTTTTTTAATACTATCGGTTACTACAGATTTCCATACAGCATTTTGAGCAACATTTTTGTCTGCCAATGGCTGTTATGTTTGATAACGTTCACAACTTGTAAAGAACAATGCAGCAATTACTGCAATCACTACATACATAAATTTTTGTGTTTTCATATGAGAAATAAGTTTTATTTATAGATGATATAATATATATTTTAGAAAGAAAGTCAATACTATATAAAAAACCTCCAATGTTTATCTCTCCACTCCGGCGAAGCATAATCGATACCCACACGCGGAGCTGTTTTGATTTCAGTGACGGTAATTCCACTCTCCTCTATCCACAATCCCGTCTTCTTATCGGCTGTTTTACCATTGAATTTCTTGGTTATTCACAGCCTTTTCGTCAGCTTTCCCGGTCCATTCAACTTCTTATCCCTAATCCCTTGTTCAATATCCCTAAGTCATCTAATGAGAATGGCCGAAGGATGTTTTCATGGCCCCGTGACAATATTGAGCATATGATACATCCCATAAATCATATAGACATACCAGCACCCCGGATGTCCGAACATCGGCGCATTGCGTTCGGTCTTGCCGTGCCTCGCATGACACGCTTCATCATCCTGCCCGTCATACGCTTCCACTTCCGTAATGATATATTTTTTGTCGTCGATCACGAGAAATTTACCGAGAAGGTCCTTACAGACGCTCACCGGATCACGATCAAAAAAAGAGGTTCAGAGTATTTTGGTTTTCATAGAAGTATAATAGAAAACAAAAAAAAATTTACAACACTAAAAGAAATCATTATAAAATCAACTATACTACAACGCCAGATGCTCGCCACGAGATAGGAATCAGAATAGAGATGAAGCTGTTGACATGGACGAGTCCGGAATGGGCCCCCCGGTAATTACCGGGGGATGTAGGCGAGACGTAGGTCATGTATATATGAAGTATCTATTCAGAGTATAGCATCCGGCTTGATCTTTTTGCTTACTTTTGGCACCTGCCCCGTCTCTAGCGGGGTCAAGAGAAAAAGTAAGTCCTAGCGAAGCGTTTTAAAAAATAAAATGGTTGTTTTTGAGAGACAAATTTTTATGCTTACACCACTGTTTTTACTTCACGATGGACTATGATCGTAGGAAACAAAGAGAATAGAGAGACACTCAAAAAATACATCGACATGGTATTTGCGGGAGATCCAAAAGCTCCTCATTTTATCATTGTTTCATGACCGCAGCATATAGGGAAATCCACGATAATACATGAACTACTGAAAGAAAAGATGGGAAATTATTTTGTCACGGACGTTCTTCAAATCAAGGATTTTTCCGAACAATTGGAAAAAAAGCATAACCTCAAAATAGAGATAAAACCGACATCAGAAGTAACAAAAACATTGATCAAGGAGCATAATTATGAAGATCTTTGAGTCAGGGAAATAAATACGCGGCTCCAGCAATCCGCTATAGGCAAATACAAAATCGTATTCATAGAGAATATGGAAAGGATGAATTCATCGGCAGCAAACGCGTTTTTGAAGACCTGTGAAGAACCGCTTCCCAAAAGGCTTATCATAGCAACTACAGCGAATCATCTACAGCTTTTGGAGACTATTCTTTCCAGAGCGCTCACTGTTAAGTTCAACGAATTAAGCAACAAAGAATTAGTGGAACGAATGAATGACAACAACATGTTCAGCAACGAAGAACTCAGACAATTAGTGACGAATATGGCTATGGGAAAACCTGGTATTGCGCAACGTATCTATGATCTCACACAAGAAGACGGAACACTGCAAACGCTATTGATCGAGCTTATACGCAATCTTTCTACAGGGAAAAATAAGTTCAAAGCGCACGATGCATTAAAAAAAATATATAAATACGGAATCTTGGAGGCATTCATCGACGGACGAATCGCCTACTGCATCAATAATGGAATGGAGAAAAAGGGACAAAGACGACTCAAAACAAAAAAGCTTATGAAGACAAACATCAATATAGAAAACCTCCTCCTCTACTGACTTCTCGAAAATAATTGATAAAAGCACTTCGTGCGATAAAAAGATAAATTGATAAAGTTTATCGCAAAGCGTTTATCGTGAGCGTCAGCGAACATTTATCGCGTAGCATTTATCAATGTATGATAGTTGAACATATATAACACAACCTGTAGGAAACAACGAATTCTCTTATCAAGAAAGAATCGCTCTTTGATCCGAAGCAAAAATTTTCATTACCGATCTCATCCAATGAACAGTAGCTGATCTTGAAGAATGATCAGAAATAGTTTTTGAAGAAGTGGAAAATAATCAACTGAAAAGTTGCACTGGACTGAAACATTTCGTGCAGACAACATACCAATGAATCCCCACCTATATTTTCGACAATCATAATCACGCATTATTTTTTCGATACCGGCATAAAAAACAGTTTGAAAATAGAGAAGATGCAAAGCCATTTATCGTACTCCACATTGATCAACACGCAGACATCAAAGAAAACAAGAACAGTTTCCAAGCATCACATATTTCACCGCAAGAAGCCTTCGGATTCACCAATTACGCATGCAATGTAGGCAATTTTCTTACCTCAGCAAAAGAAGCAGGAATCATAGAGGAAGTGATCCAGATCAGAAGCCATCATGCACTGCACAATATGGAAAAATTAGACTTTCAGAAGTATAATTATATCCTCGATATCGATGTAGATTTTTGGGAGGATAAATCACAGCAAGAAATGAAATCTGATTTTGCTATCATCAGAAAACTCATCGACAACGTCTGTCTGATTACCATAGCTACCTCTCCGTATTTCTTCGATCAGAAGAAAGCGATTGAAATAGTTAAGTATCTCATGAAATAAAGATTGACATTTACATTAAAATACATATGAATATATAAATATAAAACAAAAAAATATATGAACACACTAGCCATCAAAGAAACCACGAGTTTCAAAATCACAGAAACATTGTCTGAAGGTGTAGATATAGCACACAAAGGCATCATCAAAGACGGGCGATTCTTCGCAATACTGGGCAAAGGAGACGATTATACGAAAGATAAAGTATATCTGAGTACATCCAACACCTGCCTTGAAGAAGTTGAAGTGATTTCAGTTGAAAGAATACGGGATGGAGGAACAACTATCTACAAAACAAAAGAAGGGTCTTTCTATTTTCCTTCAGCCCTTAAAAAGTTAAACAATAAGTTCGATGTTCCAACCTTCAATAATGAACCCATCGAATTACTGTAAAAAAAACTTACATAAGCTTGAGGTCGTGCATTTTGCACACCTCTTTTTTTATATAAAAAGATAATTGACATATCAAAGAAAAAAACTATCATTTCTATTCAAATAGAAAAACACTAACCAAATAGAAACAAATATGAAAAAACCAAATGCATGGGATTTTTTTGTAATTCCCGAAAAAACAAAACGAGTAATAACCAAAAAAAAATATAAGGTATGGAAACAAACAACATCGCTTTAACGTACGATGATATTGTCTTATTGCCGGGATACCTCAGAAGGGACTCGGTATTCAATATCTCCACCGTACTGTGCAAAGACCGCGAAGGTCACGACATCATCCTCAAAAAACCATTCATCTCTGCACTCATGGACACTGTGACGGAAGAGAAGATGGCTATAGCTATGGCGCGCGAAGGCGGCATAGGAGGAATACATGTAAATCTCACCCCTGAGGAACAGGCAGCGCAAGTCAGGAAAGTAAAACGCGCCGAGAACCTCATGATCACTGATCCTATTCACGTCAATGAAACTGCGACCATCAAGGAAACAGCGGAATTGATGAAGAAATCGGGATTCAGCTCTGTCCCTGTCCTGGATAAGAACAAAAAAGTCCTAGGACTTGCTATCCGACCATCTATCCGTTGGCAAGAAGAAAACTATGATCTGTCTATCACCACGACTATGGTGAAGGATACCATCAAGGTAAGGCTAGATGAAGTGAAGAACGATATGTTCAATAGCATCGACCTTGAAAAAGCCAAACGGATATTTGCAAAAAGCACGCACAAATGCAGCAAAGCATTGTTCGTAGTCGACGAAAACGATATCCTGATAGGCATGGTGACTTCCAAAGACGTAGAGAATCTCAAGACCTTCCCGGATGCTTGCAAAGATATCAAAGGCAGGCTGCGTGTCGCTGCTGCGATAAGCACAGCGAAAGATACCATGGAAAGGGTACGGATGCTCATCGACGCTGAAGTGGATCTGCTGATGATCGACTCATCGCAAGGCCACAGCGGTTATGTGGCTGAAACAATCAGAGCGATCAAAGCGGAATTTCCGAACATGCCAGTGGTTGCAGGAAATATCGTGACTGCTGATGCAGCACTGTTCCTCGCGGAAGCTGGGGCCGATGTCATCAAAGTCGGCGTAGGTCCGGGCGCAATCTGCACCACCAGGAAAATCTCAGGCGTAGGATTATCGCAATTCTCCGCCATACTGGACGTATGCGAAGCGCTTAAGAAAGAATATCCGCACATCACGGTGATCGCAGACGGCGGCATCAAACAGACCGGAGACATAGGCAAAGCCATCGTCGCAGGAGCGAAAGCGGTGATGATGGGCAGCGTATTCGCCGGGACAGAAGAAGCGCCGGGAGAGACCATCATGCATGAAGGAGTGAAAGTGAAGATCTACCGCGGAATGGGAAGCATCGAAGCGATGAAGAAAGGATCCGGAAGCAGGTACGAACAGGATGGCAAGACGCCAATCTCTCACGGAATCGTGAGCTTCGTCCCATACAAAGGACCCGTTGCCGACATCATCCATCAGTACGCTGGTGGTCTCAAAGAAACGATGAAACTCACCGGAGCAACGACACTGGAAGAACTGCAACAGGCGAAATGGCGCCAAGTCACCATCGCAGGAGAGATAGAATCCCACCCGCATGATGTAAAATTGGCACACGAAGAACCGAATTACAGACGACAATAAACAATTAAAAAAACAAAAACATGGTAGACGTATTATTAGGCCTTCAATGGGGAGACGAAGGCAAAGGAAAAATCATTGACGTGCTAACCCCAAATTACGACATCATAGCACGCTTCCAGGGCGGACCGAATGCTGGTCATACACTGGAGTTCAATGGACAGAAACACGTACTCCATCTCATACCGTCAGGGATATTCCACGAAGGGAAAAAGAACCTATTGGGCAATGGTATGGTTATCGACCCTATCGCTTTCCAAAAAGAAGTAGAAGGATTGTTGCTATATATTCCCATGGAAGAACTCAAAAAACGGATCATCATCGCTGATGGAGCCACGCTTATCTTACCCACGCATCGCTTATTGGATGCTGCAAACGAACAAGCGAAAGGAAAAGGCAAAATTGGTTCCACCCTCAAAGGGATAGGACCAGCCTATACCGATCATGTCAGCAGAAATGCTTTGCATGTGAGAGATATACAAGCCAAAGAATTTGAAAACAAACACTATACTTTGGCAAATACTCATGGTGATATCATAAACTTTTTGGAATATGATTTCGATGACAAAAAAGCATTGGAAGAAATAGACGCTTTTTTCTCTGCGGTCGAATTCATGAAAAGTTTTGAAATCGTAAATGGACCGAGATGGCTTCATCAAGCCATAATAACTAACAAAAAGGTTCTTGCTGAAGGAGCACAAGGTTCATTACTTGATGTAAATTTCGGTTCTTACCCGTTTGTAACAAGCTCCAACACTACTATCGGAGGAGTTTGCACTGGACTTGGAATAGCGCCCAAACACATCGGGAAAGTATATGGCTTATTCAAAGCATATTGTACCCGGGTAGGTGCAGGACCATTTCCGACAGAGCTTGGAGGAAAAGAATCCGACGAATGGTGTGTCAGCAAAACGATAGAGGATGAAAAGAATCTTTATCCTGATGCTGACATCAACGATCCTAATGATTTCATCAAAGGGATTGCACTCCGTAAGAAAGGATTTGAATTCGGCGCCACAACCGGTCGTTTACGTAGGACTGGTTGGCTCGATCTCTCTTTATTGAACGATATGTGCATGATCAACGGCGTCACCGACCTTGTAATGTCCAAAGCGGATGTACTTTCAAACCTAGAAACCGTGAAAGTGTGCATAGGTTATGAAAAGGATGGCTCGGCTATCTACAAGGAATTCGAAGGTTGGAAAGATGATTTGCAATGCAATACGTGTTTCGTTCCGAAGCGATTGAAAGATTATATAAAGTTCATCGAAGCGGAGACAGAAACGAAGATAACAATCATTTCCACAGGACCCGATCGCGAACAGATCCGCATCGGCGAAAACATCTACTAAACACTCGATCAAATTTCATAGAGTTCCGGTCTTTCCGGAACTCTTTTTTTTTATAAAATTGATATCAAAGAAAAAAATATGTGTGTATCCACTATCCTACAACAAAGCAAAAAAAGAGCAAGAAGGAAAATTGGACGACCTGATGGGAAAACTCTAGGACATACATACAACGAGGAAAAGCTCTTCGCTACGGCGG
Organism: uncultured Candidatus Peribacteria bacterium; assembly: GCA_964547365.1. GTDB lineage: Bacteria > Patescibacteriota > Gracilibacteria > Absconditabacterales > Absconditicoccaceae > CAJBLF01. The sequence continues at coordinate 16,004 of CAZJMP010000020.1, forward strand.
AAAGTTTTTTAATTGAAAAAAAATAAGCTACTGAAGTTCAGTAGCTTATATTAAAATTAGATTTACACTCTCTTCCAGGCAATAAGCTTTGTATACCGTTTGGAATTTTTGATATTGTCAGGAATTAGTTTGAACCTAACAAGAACTTTGTTTTTGTAAGAGATTTCTACAAGTCCAGTGTACCCACTTTCAATAGGTTGAAAATAAATTCCACTAATAAAACCAGGCAATCCATATTTATCTTCATCAATCAGATTGAAATGAGTGGAATTTGATCCAGCAAAAGCAACTCCAGCACGAAGATTCGTAATCTTAATCTCATAATCACGAAGAATAGGTCTAGGTTTTGAAGGTTGACAATACATATAACGAAACACATCAAGAGTATATACACCATCTTCTGCATATCGTAATGCAAGTACAATAGAATCATCGTCAATCAATTTAACAGGAATTTCATGAATAGTACGAACATTAACAGTATCCGAACGGACAATATCCTTACTTTCAATGGGAAGCAGACAAGAATCGAAAGCAATGAAAGAAGAAGTATCATTCACAACTTTTTTTTCTCGTGAGTTCGTACAGCTCATAAACAGAATTATTGAGCTGAAAGCAACAAAAACAAGAAAGTTTTTCATAATTATAGGGAGTTTAAGAGAGTTTTTTATTAATCTTTTTGTTTCAAACAAAAAATACTATATATATTTATATATAAAAGTCAATTAAAAGATATATAACGTTAAATCAGAAACAAGCGATCAGTATCATTCAAAACATACTGATATAAAAAAAGCCCCAGAAATCCGGGGCTAAGGTATCAAGAATCGTAATCTTCAAAATTTTCATACAAAGGAGGAAGAAATTTCTTTTCCTCTTGCAATTCTTCGTAAATCTCAATGTTCTGCGTTGAACGAACAAAAGAAGAGAAAATCCTTTTCGATGTATAATAAGAACCTTTGGGAAGATTCTCAACACCGAACCTCAAGACCAAATCTGCATTGAGATCCAGGACATCATACCCCTCTATAAATCCCAAATGATTTGTTTTTGGCACAAGGAGATAGAGATCAGTCCGTACAATAGTCAGGATTTTTTTAAGATTCTCAACATCTATACGATGCTTGGTAAAATCACTGACATTAGCAGTCAGCGTACGACTACTCATATTCGGATGCAAAAAAGTTGTGTGCCATTTTACCGTTTTTTTTGCAATAGACTGCAAAAAGGCAAGATTTTGTTTTGCTTGCTGCTGAGCAGCGATTTTGGTTGTTTTGTTTTTCATATATGTAGGTTTGTATTTTACTTATTTTCTCACTTTTCCGTGAGGTGTTCATTCAGTATATCCAGCTATGGTCTGCACTCAAACGATTGCCTTATCCGTAAGTTCTTGTAAAGTATTTGCACCGACATAGGTCATAGCGGAACGAAGTCCTGTCATGAATTCGTCGACAACATCTCCCACGGATTCCATTCATGGTCTAATATATATTTTGGAGCTTGATATTCATTCACGGAACATTTGCTTTTGTGCCAACTGAAACTTAGAGACTTTCTGATTTCTTCCCACGACAGCTTTCCTAGATGCCATACCATAATTCTCTTTGTACATCAAGCCGTCTTGATCATATTTGATATCGCCGACTGACTCAAAAACACCGGCAAACAAGGTCCCTATCATCACATGATTGGCTCATGCAGCTAGCGCAAGGATCATATCTCTCGGAGACTTGATACCGCCGTCAGCCCAGACAAATCATCAAAGTTTCTTGGCTTCTTGAGCACACTTATAGACAGCAGTGAATTGTGGTCTACCGACTCATGTCTTCATTCTTGTCGTACACATAGCTCACGGTCAAATGCCCACTTTCACGCCATTTGCTCCAGCTTCAAGCAACGCTCTGGTAGCTTCCGCAGTGATCACATTGCCAGCGATCACCGTAGCTTCATTGCCGAATTGCTGTCTAAATTTTTTCACCGTATCTATCATAGATTTTTGATATCCATGCGCAGTATCGATAACAAACGTTCTGATACCGAGTTCATACAACGGTGCAACTTTTTCGTCAAAGGAATTTACTCACACAGCGACAGTGACGTCAAGTCTGCCCTGAGCATCCAA
>CAZJMP010000021.1:0-17523 GCA_964547365.1 uncultured Candidatus Peribacteria bacterium
CATAGAGAAAATTTTTGTTGATCATTTTGAAAGATTGAAAGATTGAAAGATTGAATGTGATAATCATATAGTTTATAAAAATGCTTGCAAGGATGTTTTGATGGAATTTTTTTGGGAAATCTGTATACAGATTTTGTTTATAGGTATTTCTGTATATGAAAGAGAAAAAACTTATAGCATTTGATATGTATGGCACCTTTGTCCATATGCCCAAAGGCCCCAATCCTTATAGGGCAAGTTTTGCTCAATTGTGAATACAAAGCTTTTTTGCTAAACATTTGGCCGGCATCTTGCAGACAACGAATAAGGATATTTATGAAATAATTCCGCAAGCTTTTCGCAATGATGAAAATATACATACTATTCTTACTTCGTTAGATGATGCGATATCTAAACAATTTCCTACGATGTCTTTGTATGATGATTTTCTTCCTGCTATAGAATATCTTAAATCTTCGTGATATCGCACTGCGGTCGTCTCCAATCTCAGTAAACCTTATAGTTATCCATTGACGCATCTTGTACCTAAAGATACGTTTGATTATAAAGTACTCTCTTACGAAGTCGGAGCAAAAAAGCCTGACGCAAAAATATTCGATTATTTGAAAAGAAAATCGTGATATAGGGCAGATGAAATTGTTATGGTAGGCGATAGTATGGAATCTGATGTACAATGAGCAACCTATGTCGGAATTCAACCGATCCATATCGATAGATCTTCTGACGGTATCGTACATCATCCTGACTATATTTCTATCTCGACATTAAAGCAATTGCTGGATATTCTATAAAAAAAACCGGACGATACGTCCGGTCATGCCATTGATTGCATCGCTAAAGACCAGGGAGGTCTGCTCGAATGTCGTCGTCAGTAAACCCTAAGTTATTTAACTCGAATTCCGATTCAGCTCTTATCCCTAAGAGCCAAAAAAAGATGGCTTTTGCCATCGATGCAATCTTTTTGAATAGATTCATAGGTTATTAATTATTGGTGTATGATCATACATACATATTTGCTTGAAAAAATCAATATTAGATTATCTGTAAAAACCTCATCTCTATTTTTCTGACTCAGAATTTTGGGTTGTGAAATTTTACTATAGCAAGATTATTCCATACTTCTAGGACATATCCCGTACCGAATAATTTATGTTTGACGGTATCACCTTCTTCTATATCAGGTCATGTTGTAGCAGCTTCTCCGCCAAGATCGAATTTTTTCTTGAGTTCTTCCGGTATCTCGTCCAAGAATCTGCTTGGTGGATTGTTTTTTGTCTGTCCTCGTGTCATTCTCGAGTGTGCGTGCGAAAGAAAGAGGACGTCTTTTGCTCTCGTGACAGCGACGTACATCAGTCTTCTTTCTTCTTCCAATAATTTCGGTTCCATCATTGCATTTCCCAGTGGAAAGACATAATCTTCCAATCCACAGACGAAGACAATCGGAAATTCCAATCCTTTGCTGGAGTGGACCGTCATGAGCTTGATAGCATCGATATCGCCTTGTTCGTTTTCTGAGATATCAGAAAGCAATGCTACTTCTTCGAGGAATTGTCTGAGTGCATCTTCACCTTTTTCTACATATTTTTCTGCCATATTGATGATCTGTCCCACGTTTTCGAATTTTTCGTCGGCAGCGGTTTCGCTTCCTTCTTCCTTGACGAGATAGTCTCTGTATTTTATTTTTTTGACTAGAGTCTCTATCGTAGCTGAAGCCGTGTTGTCTTTCATATATTCTTGGAGCGCTATCATAGTGTGGAGATATTCCTGGATTCATTTCTTGGCTTGCGGTGTCACTTTGATCGTAGGCGAATTTTGCGCTACTTGAGCTAAAATATCCATGAGTGTTACGTTTTGCATGATAGCCTGCTCTTCGAGTCCGTCTAGAGTAGTCTTTCCTATTTTTCTATTGGGGATATTCAAAATCCTTTTGAGTGAAATGCTGTCTGCAGGATTCAATAATTGTTTGATGTAGGAAATGATATCTTTGACTTCTTTTCTTTCGAAGAACTTGAATGCTCCGTAGACTTTGTAGGGGATTCCTTCTTGCAGAAATAATTGTTCGAATGGACTAGATTGAGCATTTGTCCTATATAATATCGCGATATTCCCTCGTGAATTGATTTTGTTTCCGTCTTTCATCTTTTTGATCATATCTACGATATTCGCAGCTTCGTCCATTTCGCTTCCGTGAGAAAAAATAGTGATCTTATCATCTCCGGTCCTATGAGGAACAATTTCTTTCTGGTATTGATTCACGTTATGTTTGATGATATGATTGCCTGCTTGGACGATGTGTGGTTTACTACGATAATTGATCTGTAATTTGAACATTTGGATATCCGGCCGATATCTTTTTACATTCAGAAAATTTTCCATCAAGGCTCATCTTCGTCCGTAGATACTTTGGAAATCATCACCGATCATCGTGATGTTCGCTCATCACCCTGTCATCATCTTCATGAGTTCAAACTGGATCCGGTTGGTATCCTGTGCTTCGTCTACGAGGATGAAATCGAATTTATTCTGTCGTTTGGCTAATGTCTCTTTATTCTTTTTGAACAGCAGGTAGGGGAGCATAAGCAGGTCATCGAAATCTAGTGAGTTCGCTTTTTCGAGCGCTTTTTGATATTCGTCGTAGATCTGTCCCATATGCTGATCGTAATCGGATTTATTGTTACTTATATACATTTTCGGTTCTATTCCGTTGTTTTTTTGCGTAGAGATAAAACCTTTTACTTCGTTTACTTTGTAAACATCTTGCAGATTCATTCTTTTGAGGATATCCTTGATGACTGTCTGGGTTTCATTGGTGTCCAATATTCAGAAGTTCTTGGTATATTTCCTCTCTAATTTTTCGATATCCTCTTTGAGTATTTTAAGAAAAATACTGTGAAAAGTTCAGATCCGTTTTGTATCTTGTGGCTTTATTACATATTTGTTCGTACTTGGTGCTGATCATTCTATGCTTTGCAAAAAATCATCGATGCTATCGCCGATGATTTCTGCTTTTTGTACGGTTGTGTCTTTTTTGACTGCGGAAATCTCCTCGGAGATTTTGATCAATCTCTCTCTCATTTCATTGGCTGCCTTGTTGGTGAAGGTAACTGCCAATACTCTGGTAATAGGAATATGTTTTCCTCGGATGAGGTATGCTATTTTGTACGTCAAAACTCTCGTCTTTCAACTCCCTGCGCCTGCTATGATGAGCGATGAGGTTTCCGTGTGAAGTGCGGCTTTGGTTTGTTCTTCGTTCAGTTGTCCTGAGATGTACGCTTTGATATCCATGTTTTTGAATGCAGAGTTTAGAATTCAGAATAGAGAATCCAAAATAAAAAAATATATTTGTCTGTGGGGAGTGTAGTGAAAATGTTCCGGGTTTCAATTTTATTATAAAAAATCTCCTTTACAAAAAAAGACTTTCGAAATTATAAGAATTCTTTTGAATGTTTTCTATAATTTTCTCCGACTAGGCTAATGCTTTTATATATCCTGCAGTATTTTAGAAAGAACTATTCTCAGTATTTTTCACTTGTTTTATTATACTGTATGAGTATATGTATAGTGCCTTTTTCATAGTTTTTGTGTTTAGGGTTAGTAATGTCATGTTTTCACTGGAGCCTGTTTTTTCAGGCTCCTTTTTTCTTTGGAGCCTGTTTTTTCAGGCTCCTTTTTTCTTTTCTTGATTTTTTTTGGGGGATTGTTATTTTGTGTGTCTAAACAAAAACACTATCCATATATGATACAGAAAAAAATAACAACCGCTTTTTTGCTAGGACAGTATGGGTCAGGTAAAGATACTCATGGTCCATTCATCGCTCATGCATTTGATCTCGTTCACAGAAGCTTCAGCGGCTTACTTACACAAGATATACATGCTAAGCAGTACATTCAATGTGGACAGCTTGTTCCGGATGCAGATGTATTCCGAATCCTTTCTGCATACCCTTTGCAAGGTATCCTTTTCAATGGATTCCCTAGGACTATAGAGCAATTGGATTATATCATTATTCGTTGTAGGATAGATACTGTCGCTATGGTCTATCTTGATGTTGTTGATGAGATCGCTATCCATCGTATGGAGAATCGTGTGATATGCTCTGTCTGCGGAACAGCGACATCTTTACTCAAGGGTCATGTTCTCGGTGGGCCTTGCAAAATATCTGGATGCCCAGGTACTTTGATTAAACGTCCTGATGACACTCCAGAAGGTATTGTCAAACGTACGGCGAGTTTTCGTGAAAAGACGCTTCCTATCATTGATGAGGCGGAAAAGGCCGGTATGAAAATCTACCGGATAAAGATTACGCAAGAACAGCCTATTGAAATGACTCAGAACATGATTATGCAATCATTATGCACATCAGTTTCAGGTAGTTAGTCGTTTTTTTGGTTGACCTCGAGGGTTCCGGTTTTTACGGACCCTCTTTTTTTTATTGAAAAATGCTGCCTCAAAAAGAGGCAGCAAAAGCCATTATCTGAATAATCTCTACCACTTATTCCTATATAAAGAACGGTCGCCATACAGGCAGAGGGGAATAAGGTGTATAATTCGTAATGTATGTATGTAGATTGGAAATGCAATGTTATTCTTTTATAATGAACTGGTCCTTATATTTCTCGTACAATTCTTTGATGTCTTCGGGAGTCTCGTAATTCGGGAAAAGCGCTTGGTTGAGATCTATATCCGTGGTTATGGTTTCGGCGATAGTAATATTGTTTTTTATGAGGGTGTCTATCATAGCAGCCTCATATCCATTAGTGGAAAGTATTCCTCTGATTTCGTCTTCGGACATAATGTGAAATTGCCCTTTCGGCTTTCTTCTGTTTTCATCATATATCTTCATTCCGTCCTTGATAGCCAATGCGACTTCCCATGCTTGTTTATCTTCTGCTGAAGGATAGAAGTAATTATTGTTTACGACGCATTTGATATTTTCCTTTTTTGATATTTCCCGCAGAAGCTCGTTTATCTTTTTTGCTTCATTCGTCTCGCTGTAATCTTGTGCTATGATTTCCAGATATACATTTTCTTTTCCTATCGTCTCTTGGATGAGATGGATAATCTCTATTATTTTTGATTCTTTTTCATCGAGCGCTATCATCTTGCCTATCCATGAATTCGCTCATCAAAAGAAACAGATGATTTCTCTTCAGAATTTTTTCAACGCTTGGAGATCTATTTTCGGTTTCCCTTTTATCCCTTCCTTGTTTGCAAATGACGTCAATTCCATAAGACTATGGTAGCCTTCTTTGTTTTTTGCAAGAAGGATGATATTCCCTATCTGTTGCTCTGCTATTTGCGATTCGATATCTATAACAAATCATGTTTCCACTCACATGATCGGTTTGATGCCTGCGTCTTTTGCCAATTGATAAAATTTTACCATACCGTACATGCCGTTGTAGTCGGTAATGGCTATAGAATCCATTCAGAGCTCTTTTGCTTTATTTACTATGGCAGCAGGTTTCCCTATCGCCTCTAGGAATGAAAAGGTGCTGTGTCCGTGGAGATGAACGAAACTCATACTATTTATATGATAAATTAAATCAGATATATAGTATCTATGTTTTTCTCATCCAAAAGCAAATAGTATATTATCTGTTCGCTTCGAATTTTTGGAACAATTCCTTGAAGAGAATTGGCACGAGCTTCATTTGTTCTGGTGGTAAAATATATGCTATTCTCATCTGTGTCTTTCCTGGATTTTCTTGTCATGGAGCTGGCGAATAAAATCATCACATTGGTGCTACCAATAATGTCAGATCTTTACCATTTATATTCACTTTGCCTTGGCGTGCACAGTAAAGGACGAATTCATTTGCATCGAATCATGGTTTGGCAATACTGTTTACCTCTATGACTGAATACAGTGAAGCATCAGGACTAGAGATAATTATCCCTGGTAATGCTGTTTTGAAATCGTTTGTTACCGATTCTAGCATTCATTTATAGTAATTCCTTTGTTTACTATATCGTGTTTGGAGCTCTTCTTTGCTTTCATGCGCTAATGCTCCGAAAATGTATTGCCCTATGACATTGGTGCAGAGATTCGCGGTATATTCTGCAACGGATTTTTCGTGAAATTCTTTGCTGTCCGTCACTAATGCACCTACTCTGAGTCCGCAGGCATTCCATACTTTTGATGCGGTTTCTATACTGATCCTTCTTCCTTCTATCCCAGATACTTCTTGCTCCGTTATCCCTCGAATGCTCGTTGCAGGCTTGTCTACGTAAAACAACTCTCTATATGCTTCATCGCTGATCATCCATAGATCATGTTTTACGCATAATTGGGCGAGTGCGATCATGCTTGCTTTGTCATAAAAGTGTCCTGTAGGATTGTCATATGGTATCACGACCAATGCTCATGGCTTATATTCGATGATTTTTTTCTCTATCTCTGTGATATCTGGTAATGTAAACGTGCCATCAGGTTGAAGATTCCTTTGAACAGAAATAGTTGCTCTTCCTAATCTATTCGCCATCGTCATATAGTTCGTATATGCAGCATCTATGAGGAGCAATGGCTGTTCTGTTGTTCCTGCAGGACCACAACATCCTATCGTTATCAATTCCATAGCCAAACTTCCACCGTCGGTGATTTGACTGTATAATCCTGTTGTTTCGTATCCGCTCGATGCGATGATGTTCAAAAATGCTTTATTGGTCTCTTCAAATCCTTTGGTGAGCGAGTAGGGTACTACTCATGTATTGAATGGACTTTGGTCGCTATCGAGATGGAACATTCTTTCTTGCATCTTTGGATGCATAGGTAACGAGACATCTCCTATCGAAACGTTGATAGCTTCTACGTTGTCTGTCCTTTTCAAAAACTCTATCTGTGCCATTCTGATAGAGGAAGGTTTTCTGTTTTGGAAATGTGGTGATAGTTTTGGCATGATAATCAATGATCCATATAAAATTTTCCCGCTTATACGAAAACCCTCCTGATTTTCAAAAGTATTTTTCCGATTGAAAAAACGAGGCTTTTTTTTATGATAATCTTGCTTTATTTTTATGTACATCGAAATGTATAAAAAAATCGTGATAGGAATGGTTTCGTCTTTGTCGCTGTTGTCGTTCGTCTCTGCAGCTTCGTGGAGTTTACCTGGGGTTACCATCATCACTCGTGCGCAACGATGAGCTAATGAAGCTTGGAGGTATGCCAGCCAATCCAAGACCGAGAGAGATGCTCTCCGTGCACAGCAGAACGAAATTGAACTCAATCAGCTTATGGAGACTGATACGGATAAATTTTTTGATCTCCAAAGACAGCAATATCAGTCTGAAATTGCAACGGAATATCTTATAGAGACAACTCCTAGTGAACAAACAGTAGATGAATATCGTGAGTCATCAAATAGCAATTATCTTAAATGGCCTGAAAGTATCCACAAAAACAAGAACAAGATCATTATTCATCATACTGCAGGTGATTATACGTCTTTGCTTACCTGATGAACGCGTGCAGCCATAAAAGAGCTTCAAGATATTTACAAGTATCATACACTTACTAAGTGATGGGGCGACATATGATACAATTTTGTTATAGACCCTTTTGGAAATATCTATGAAGGAAGAGCATGATGAGCTGGTGTCGTTTGAGCACATGTAAGCTGGAATAACACCCCAAGCGTTGGTATCTCACTTATGGGGAATTTCAATGTCAATGTCCCTACTGACGCATCGTTGAAATCTTTGGTCAAACTTACCACTGCATTAGCAAAAAAATACCATATAGACCCTAATGCTACGCTAAAATATTTTAAGAAATCTGATAGCGCTCCTTATTTAAAAGCATACACTAATTATACCATAGCAGGGCATACTGACGCCTGAGTCACTTCATGTCCAGGTACGAATCTCTACAATCTTCTTCCGGAAATCAGATCTCAAGTTGATAAAAACCTTACTACTACCACCTTAGTGAGCGTTCCTAAAGTTTCTACTCCTAAGCCGATCGTTAATAAATGAGCGATAGTTGCAGGATGGTATTATTCCGATGGATCTTCTTCTGATACGTTCACGCTCCCTATTAGACGGTCCGGTGTGAAGTCATGTACAACTTTGGATACTTCTATCGCTATCAATTCATGTTTTGCAAGGGATAATCAATTGGTCATTTCATTGTCTAAGAAATGAATGGGTGGACTCAAAACCATAAATGTCTCTACTGCTTCATGAAGCAAGACATTTTCTATGAATCTTATCCGAAAAAATGATTTTGATACGTTGGCTGCTACCAAGAGACAGCAATATGCTACGAGAAAGTGAATCGTTACCTCTTCACAGAGTATCAATAAGATAACTTCAAAAATCACTTTATCAGAAGTGAAAGATTTAATCAGTTCTCCTCTCAATATCCTGTTGTATGAACTGAGTGTAAATTATCCTAGATATGAGATTTCCTGCGATGGCGGATGTGTCATACAAGCTGATGATACTACCTATACTCATGATCATCCTGTGGTAGAAGCAAGCGATGGTTTCATTTATCTTACTCTTCCTGAATTTGAGAATGCACTGACTGTCACTTCGCTTGAGATCTCTTCTGCAAACTGATGACTTGTCCATGTGGATAACTATCTCAGAAAATCTTATGGCGGTACGCCGTGGAATACTTTTAGAGGCTCTTTGATCCGAAAAAAAGATATCTTAAAACATCTGTCTTCAGGGACTTTCAAGGAACAAGCTGTAGTGATCAATAGAACTTCATTCGATAATTATATGAAGGGTATCGCTGAGACTAGCGATAGCGATAACATAGAAAAACAGACGTTGGTGCTGTTGCTTGCAAAGATGTATACCTTATTTTACATCAATGGACAAAATTCACATCCTTCTATTTCTGCAGGAGCTAGTTACCAGGCCATAGATAATCCCGATATGTTCCAAAAATACGTCTGAGCAGGATGGGAAAAAACATCTAAAATGTCTTCCACGCTTTTGACAAATATTAGAAATAAGGTCGTGATGTATGATGGATATGTCCCTATTCTGCCGTATTTCAGCTGTTCAGCTGGATTTACTCGGTCAGCAAAAGAAAAACGATGATGGAATGATACGCCATATTTGCAATCCAAATTGGATTTTGCCTCTTGTTTCGATTTCAATGGACATGGTGTAGGACTCAGCGGAAAATGAGCACAATTTCTAGCGGAAAAATGATGGACGCTTGAAGAAATATTGCAGTATTATTATCCTGGTGTCGAATTGGTTAATAGCAATTAATCGCTTTATCTTTTCTTTGACTGCCGTGTATAAACATATCCTTCATACCTTATTTCAGTGAACATCTGATCAGGCGTGTGCACATATTCTCGATGTATATGATAAGAGGGGATTCTGTATCGTTGATTACCTCTATTTCGCAAATATTGCTGGCAAAAAGCTTTTTCAGACTCATGCGTTGTGATATCCTACAGAAGATTTCCGTGATGCGTTGCTTACAGAGTATAAATCCATGAATATCCATGGTATCTATAAAGTGTATCAGGATGCTATTTTGGATGCCGATGTCGTGTTGCCTGATGGTATCGCTTTGCAGATATTCTATTATCTAGCTCATAAGAAACGATTACATAATCTTAATGGAACGGATTTTTGCCCGTATTTCCTGTCATATGTCCAAGAATATCGTTGAGAAAGGAATATGAATGTGATTCTCTATGGAACCTATCCGCATCTTTTGGAAAAGACAAAACAATTGTTGCTCAAACAGTGATATAACGTCATCTATGCACAGGATGGATATACAAATCTTGATCGAGAAAATGTTGAACTTGCTATGAAATGAAGAGATAAAGATATCAATATCTTGTTGATTGCAAGATCAACTCCTGATTATCCTATCCAAGAGATCCGATCTTTTGCCAATAAAAAATCCATCCGTGATTATTGACTTATTGTGTTGAATCAATGAGGTACATTTGATTTTTGGGTTGGAGAACAGAAAAGGCCACCCAAATTTATCAGAACTTTAAGATTAGAATGGCTGCGAAGACTCGTTTCGGACCCAAAGAGAAATATGAAGAAAGTCAGACAGAGTTTAGCTCTTTTTACGTATATTTTTTCGTATTTGCTGTTGAAAAACAAATAAAGATGTATACATATGAAAAAACCATTAGTTTTTTTGATTTTTTTATTGTCTTAAGCTTCATTTGATGCATTTGAAAGAAAAAAAATTCCTCTATTTGACAGAAGAACATGTATTCAATTTCGTCGAGGAATTGCAGAATGGGATCAAAATCAAAATGTTCGTCGGTTTTGAGTCTGATAAATTCTTGGATTTCCAAAAGGATTTGATCCAGGATTTTGTCGCTGAACTCAAGGATAAAATCAATAACGAACAGTATGATGTGGAGGATGTAAAGAATAATTTCGAGATTGTCCTTCAGAATCTTAACGTAAAACTCAAGGCATTTGCCGATAAGGTTCGTGATATAGAGTATTTCGGCATCAAATGATATATACAGATTGTTATGGATAATATCTTGATGCTCTCCATGATCGGAGATGTGAGCGTTATGATATTCAGAAATGAAAAATTGTATTATTCGCTTACCAATTCCGTCAACGAAAAGGGGAAAATAGATTTATTCTCTGATTTCGTAGAAGGGGATGTCGAAAACCATGATCAATTGCTCTATGTAGGCACTAAGATCTCAGATGTTTTCGATACCAATGATTTCAAAGAGATGGCGAATGTGTTGAGATCAGAAGACACTCATCTCATCAATTTTTTCCAGGAATTGCTCAATGCAAGATTGGATAAGAAAGCTTTTGGATTCATTTTCCATTATCTTATCACTGGCGCCCCAGTAAAGGCTCATGAGGAATATATCATGAAGATGAATGAAAACTCTTTGCTCGGCAAACTCAAAAAAATCATATTCAAAAACAAATATCAGGCCACTGTCGCTATTCTTGGTATATTTATCCTCTTTATGATCATCAATCTTCTTTCTCAGGTATTGAAATCCAATTCCGATACCTATGTGACTTCTGATGGCGTTACCGTTGATCTTACGATAGAGGATATCAAGAAAGACCTGTTTATGTTCCAGGGTATGGATCCTACATCTGAAGAAAAATCCATCAAATACAATGAAATCCTCAGCAAATTGGATGTTTTGCAAAGCAAGGGAAGATGGCTTGAAGATGTCGCTCAATTCAGAAAGGTCTTGCAATCTGAATATTATAAAGGGTTCAATATCGTTTATGTAAGCAGTTTATCTAAATTCGATGATCTTACTCTTGGCAAAAAGACCAAGATCATGACATTCAATGCGTCAGAAATCGCTAAACTCGGTACTATCCAAGGACTCTATGTTGCGAGAAATATGATTGTAGCATGAACTAAATCAGCTTTGGTCGGTGCACTTGATGATACTATGAGAGGATCTTTGATCGATTACAATTTTCCTTCTACCGATACGCTTAAATGATGCAATCTCAATTTGCTGAATGACGGACTTTATTGTTTCACGAATAATTCAGCAATCTATTCTGTAAATAAAGAATGATCCCAACCAGTCACAACAACAGATACTGAACCATTCACTAAGAATATCTCAGCAGTCGCTACGTATGGAAAATCCAACCTCTATGTGTTTGAAAATACGGTAAGCGCTGTAGGCAATACGACATTGGCTACGAGATACCGCAATACCTTGTGATCACAGACTATCTATCAAGGAGGACAAAAATATTATATCGCTCCTAATTTGACGTGATTTGCTACAATTTCAGGATTATCTACGTTCGCTATAGATGGATCGTTTATGACATGGAATAACGGTAAGCTTCTTCAGTTTTGGAGAAATCCTCCTACAGCGTTTACGCTCGATGTCCGTGAAGTAAAATTGCTCGGAGGCGATAAAAAGGCTCTTCAATATTCTGATGATGTAAAAGTCATCAGCTCCGTGAATTCTAAATATGTCTTCTTATTTGATAGAGTGAATCAAACGTTCACTGTCTATGAATCACGTCCAGCAAAGAGCGCTGATGCATATAATTACGGTTTGTACTATGTCTTTATGTTTAAGTTCGACATCGGAACGAATAAAGTCGTAGATGTCAGTATTCCTGATTCTAGTTGAAATAGACCAGAAATGTATATTTTGAGCAATGATGGTGTCAATAAGATAGCTTTGTATGAGTTTATCGATAGTATCAAGGAGAATAAGATGCTTAAACAATTGGAGGAATAAAATTTCTTTATAAAAAGAATTATCATCTTTTTGCAAAAAAAAAGGTCCGCGAATTCGCGGACTTTTTTGATTTGTTTACTTGTTTACTATTTGAAGGATTTGGTATAATTTTTTTCCAAAGAATTGCATTTCTTCATAAGTCATTTCTCTGGCTTGTATGTATTTTATTATCAGGCTTCCGTTTTTATCTCCCATATAAAAGCCGCCAGAGGCATTATCATTTACGGTAAAAATCCATTTTTCGTTCATTATTATCGTAAAATGATAGTTTTTTTTTATTTTTTTACAGTATTGGCGTGACGGATAAAGCAAATCTTTTTTGCCGATTATTCCTTTGTAATATATGACAAAGTCTTTTTCATCCATATTTTCATCATACATTGTTATGTTCACTATTTCCCACTTTTTGCTATAATTTATCCAAAGATCTGTGTCTTTGTAGGTAATAAGTTTCTCTTTTATGTTCAAAAAATCTTCTAATACATCAATAGTCCTGTTGCTATCGAGTGTTATTACTTGAGCTCTGATTGGTGTGAAAATCATCATGGCAATGATGCATAGTGCGATTGTGATTGTTTTGTTTCGTGTTTTCATATTGTTTTGGTTTTTTATTTTGCTTTATATCTTATAATTATATTATAAGAAAAGTCAAGTTTTTCTGAGCCGTTATAATTTTTTCTATTTAGATTGCTTGTAATATATTCTTAATTTCTTATATAGATTTTTTGAAATGTGTTTATTTTGTTTTTTTATCTTATGAACAATATATCATCGAAACAGCTCAGGGAACATCGGAATAGATTTTGGATAGATAAACAACATATATATCTGCCAGAGAGTTCATTGATCGGAGGCAAGGAAAGCACTGCTATGTTCACTATTGCGTGAATGCAGCAATTGATCCCTTATCTTTCTGGTAAAGAACATCCTTTGGGCAAGAAACTTTTTAATATACAGAAATGTATCAGAACTGTCGATATCGATGAAGTCGGTGATGCAAGTCATCTCACTTTTTTTGAAATGATGGGGAATCGATCGCTGGGTGATTATTTCAAAAAAGAGGCTGTTCAATGGAGTCGAGAATTCCTTGTCGATGAATTGGAATTCGATCCCAAAAAATTGGCAGTTACGGTTTTTGAATGAGACAAAGATGCGCCGAGAGATGATGAGACTGCAGGATATCGAAAACAAGCCGGCATGCCGGAAGAGAGAATTGCGTATATGTGAGCTAAGAATAATCGATGGAGTCCTGGGCCTGTTTGACCTTGCGGACCTGATACGGAAATATTTTATCGGGTAGGAAAAGAGCTTTTCCCGCCAAAAGGATCTACTCCAAAAACGGATGAAGATAATCGATTGGAGATATGGAATAATGTGTTTATGGAATTTTATCGTGATGATGCAGGTCATCTGACTAAGTTAAAAAATCAGAATGTTGATACGGGTATGGGATTCGAGAGAATGGTTAAAGTCTTGCAACAGAAAGAGACGGTTTTTGATACTGATATTTTTGCGTCATTGATCGATCTGATCGAAAGGACGTTGGATATCAAATATCTGGGGAATGAAAGAAGATGTAGGATTATTGCAGATCATATTAGGACAGCATTTTTTCTTATAGCGCATGATATTGTCCCTTCCAATGAAGGAAGAGGGTATGTTCTCAGAAGATTGATCAGAAGAATGTATTATAATTTCATGCTTTTGAAATCCGTTTCTGAAGAGGTCTTTGATGGTTTTGTCACTACTATCGTCACGTTTGTAGATGGACTTATGGAAGCAAATGCAGATACCAAGAATATCAGCATGGTCCTTATCAAGGAAACTCGTCAATTCCAAAAAACTATCGCTAATTGACAGAAATTGCTTGATGATTTGATAAAATCATCCAAAAACAAGACTATCTGAGGCAAAGATATATTTAAACTCTATGATACGTTCGGATTTCCTTTGGAATTGACTAAAGAGATTGTAGAAGAAAAATGATTTGCACTTGATATCGCTTGATTCGAACAAGAGATGGAGGCACAACAAGAAAGATCTCGTGCAGGTTCTAAGGATATGTTTAAACAATGAATCGATCGGGCAAGCTATTTGCAATGAATACCTCCTACCATATTCCTTTGATATGAAAAATTATCTGCTGATGATATGAAACTACTCAAGGATTTTGACGTGCAATGACAGAGAATTTTGATATTTGATACTACACCATTTTATGCGGAGAGCTGAGGTCAGGTAGGTGATACATGAATCATTGAGCTTGATGGTGGTAAACAAGTGAATGTTGTTCAAGTTCAGAAATATAATTGAATTTTCCTTCATTTTGTTGAATAATCCTTTGCGAAATTTTCTTTGGACACGAATGAAATTAATCTATCTTATTGTATTTAGGAAAAAATGTATATACTATTTTGTAGAAGGAGTCGATAACTTTGTCGAGTCCTTTTTCTTGTTTGAGCATTCTTTCTGTTAATATCCCTTCAAGCTTGAACATCTCTTGCTCTACTTGTCTACCCGTATCCTGAAATTTAGGATCAGTCCCGGTTTCGTTCATGGTCCTGAATTTTCGGAAGAGCTCGTTGTATGCTTCATAGAATCTCTTGAAGAGCTGACCTCACTTTGTTTTGGTCATGCCGTCTATCTTTTCTGCAATATAGTCATTGATGATATGCTGGATCTCTATTTTGTCGTCAGGAGAAACACTTTGGAATACTGGACCAAAGACTTCATGATTTTCGAGATCGGAAAAATAAGGGATATATCATTTTTTTTCTTCTATGTTGGCTATGATACTGGTGATCTGATTTACTTCGTTCTGATTCATGTTTGGTTTCGAGATGAAATGATAAAATGTTCACATTATTTTTTTCTTTGTCTTATTCGTAATCTTTTGAAAAATCATAGACTGAGTGTGGATAGTAGGAATCCAAGTGTTGGGATGATAGCATTAATTCGTGGGCTAGGTAATTTCATCGTGAGGAAGAAGATTACGATGACTGTATAGGTGAGTAGAGTAATGACTATCTTTCTCATCCGACTCGTTTCCCATGTTTTATCCGCTTCTACGCGAGCGTTTCTTTTCTTGATAGCTTCTATCTCTTTCTGAATGTCTTTCATTGACTCGAGATAATGAATAAAATCCTCATGGGAGGACTTATTTTGATTAATATATAAATTATCCTGATATATTTCAACGGAAAATTCTTTTTTATCTGATATCTGCTCCTTCCAGATAGAATCCTCCATTGAATGTATCTTTTCTGATCTTTCCTACTAATGATACGGGTGTCTCTCCGTGTTTCGTTATAAGCTCTTCTACTTCACTTCACCTTCCTCGGAACATAGTGGTGATTTTTTTCTTTCCGAATTGACCGTGGATCTTGAGATGGGATTTTCCGTTGTTGCCTACTTTCTCCATTTTTTGGATGGTGATATTTTCAACCAGAAACATAGGCTCTTCATTCCCTTCTCCGAATGGCGCTAGTTTATCTATTTTTGCTAGTGTATGGTTATCTCGTTCGTTTTCGTAGATTTTTGTATCTACGCTTACGGATTTGATGAGATTATCTTCGGTAATGCAAGATTCGCAATAGGTCTGTAATCTTTCTATAAGTGTTTCTAGATGCTCTAATTTTACCGTCAATCCTCCTGCTCATCTATGGCCTCAGAATCTTTCCAAGAGATCTGCGTGCTCTTTGAGCATATCTATGACACTGAAATATTCCGGTCCTCTGAGTGATGCTACTGCTACTTTTTTCTCTTGATCTACTTTCATGATCATGGATGGCTTATTATATTTTTCCGTTATTCTTCAGGAGACTATTCCTACGATCCCTTCGTGAAAATTCTCATCGTGAGCAATAAGCATTTTCTTTTCCAACTCAAGCATCGCTTCCGCTTCCTTGAACATACGTTCCTGAATCTGTCTTCTTTCAGTATTGATGGTCTCCAAATTTTCTAGATATTCCAGTTGTTTTTCTCATGAGTAGAGGAGAGCATAGAGACTATCATATGGTGATCTGATTCTGCCCCCAGCATTGATTCTTGGTCAGATGATATATCAGATATGATAGGTGTCTATATTCCCTTTGATATTCAGATATTCCAAAAATCATTGCAATGAATCAGATAACTGTTTGCGTTTATTAAGCAATTCCAATCATTTTTTTACGATGATTCTATTTTCATGGACTAATGGTACGACATCGGATACTGTCCCTATAGCTACGATAGGAAGAAAATAATTGAAGATTTCATTTCTCTGCTTGGTATCGAATTTTGACTTAGTTAGCAAAGCACAGATGAGTTTAAAGGCAACTCCTACGCCTGCCAATCATTTGAATTGATATTTGGGAGATACTTGCGGATTGACGACGGCTATTGCTTCAGGTATTGCTTCCAAATCTTGGTGGTGGTCAGTGATAATTAGATCTATTCATTGTTCTTTGGCATATATGGCTTCTTCTAGAGAAGCGATTCCGTTGTCTACGGTAATGATGAGATCTACTCCTTTGTTTTTGATATCATCGATATGTTGTTTCTTGATCCCGTAGCCTTCTTTGATCCTGTCGGGATATTGGATGCTTACGTTTTTGTGTTTCAGAAATTTGGTCAAAAATTCATAGAGAATATAGCTCGAAGTTACTCCGTCGACATCATAATCACCAAAAATCATTATTTTTTCTTTATTTTTTACGGCTTCGATAATTCTCTCTACGGCCTTTTCCATATCGTTCAATAAAAAAGGATCCAATCGATAGTCCGAAAGTCTTGGATCCAAAAAAGAGTCGATATCATCATCGATTCATCTTACTTTGAAAAGTCTAGTCAACAGATCTTCGTTGGGATCGTCGTACACTACGTGATAATTCATATTCGCCTATATGTGAGAAGTTTGAAACGAGTTTATGTGAGTATTGTAGTATTTTATATATTAATTACAAAACAAAATGTTATATTTTTTGGACGCTGCGCTGTGCCTTACTTTTGTCCGGCGACAAAAGTAAGCAAAAACGCCTTTTCTTTTCAGTTATTATTTTCGCCATTAGATCAATATCACGAATCACCTTATATCATGAACGTATACATATCCCTCCATCCTGCCTTAGGGCAAATTGGATGTTCGGGATATCTCGCTTGACCTATATTTCTTGTTGGTGGAATAATGGCGAAAGTTTTGGTTACAAAAAAACACTGAGTGGAATACCATCAGTGTCTTTCATTGTATTTTGTTTGTACACATGACCTTTTTTTGTTTTCCCCAAAGTTCTTTTTAACGAGAGAGCATCGGGATGAGCTTCATACAGC
>CAZJMP010000022.1:0-11052 GCA_964547365.1 uncultured Candidatus Peribacteria bacterium
ACATATTTTATCGGTAAGGCTAACTCTTCCAACAGCCTAATAACTTTTTTCATTACCTTGACCTTATCAAAGACCAGATACTGATAGATCATATCATATAACTCTATGAAAAACGCATTCAACACTCTAGCATCACTACTCTCTTTTTTCACATTTTTGATCATCTGCAGGAGAAACCTCGAGAGGTCATGATCTCATTTCCTCTGAAAACGAGCGAACACCTTCTTTTTTTGTGGGATGTTTTTATTGAGCACCTGCAAAAGTTCCATGCATGACAAGGCAATAAAAAATCATGCCTCGTTTCTATTTTTCCCAAAAAAGAAAAAAACTGACAAATGTAGGAAAAAATCCTGGCCAGTATCTAAGCACATTCCTTTATTGCAGAATATATGAGATCTGATTATTTCTGTATTTTGTCTATGACCGCTATATCGATATCCGAAGGATTCAACTTGAGATAAAAATCATAGATACTCCCCTTACAGACCAATGGCAATTTCTTGCTTGTCTCTTTTTGGATAAGCTCCAATAATGGTATAATAATTTTTCCCTGCATATCGTTCTTGTTCTTCGAATAGCTAGAAAGCGGAAAATCTTTATTGGACACATCCTTGCCGATATTTTCTATCAATACTTTGAGAATATCGACTGTCGCTGTCTGGGAATGTAGATCGTCCGATGTTAGCTTGCGTCCGTGAATATACATCTTATTGTTGAGCATATCCAGAAGAATTCATTGTTTATGCGCCGCTATCATGTTCTCACAATTTCCTAGTTGCACCCTACCATCTGATGTTTTCAGTATACAACTGCTCGAATCAAGAAATTCAGAATATTTTCCTTCGTCGAGATCCTGCTCTATCTTGAACCCCTCATATTCTACACCGTCGACCCGATTCATGTAAATGATTTTGGACCCTACAAATTCCAATGCTGTTTTTTCTGTCGCTTCCACGATCATTTTTCTGAATCCCTCCAATGGCATGGCAAACGTCATGCATCCGCCCATTATCGTACTATCATTGGGAGAAAGCCCTATGTATCATTGTGGTCCGCTATAATTATCCAGCAAGCTCTTTATGAATTTGAGATAATTTTTTGAACTTCTCCTTGTGACGCAATCTGCTTGCCTATACATCCTCAACGTTTCCAAAAACTGTATCATATAATCCTCTTCATATGCCTCCGAATGGATTTTTGCCATATAATACAATATCTTCATGCTTATCGTGCCCATAAGTTTTCCATAGGTCATAGCGAATTCATCCGTCTCCGGAGCGACTAGATATTTATAGAATCCCGGTATCCTATTGATATGGAGATTACTGAAAAAGTCACCGAACATTTTTTTGAAGTCAGATTTTATCGTTTTGTTGATAGTCGCATTTGCTTTGTATTTGTTTCCTGCTATCTGTTCCAACAACACCGGTTTCCCCGAATAGATAATACCGTAATCGATAGGAAGATAAGGATTTTCTCTCAATCCTTTGAAAAGATGATTGAGCCTGAATCCATAGCATCTTTTGACGATATCCTCTTCTGAAAGCAATCGTTTTTCTCCGTCTTCAGAAAATGATACCACTGGATAATATCCGTCAAAAAACGTTGCCATCTTGGTTCCCGTCGAAATCATGCCGTAAATACATCTATCGAATTTCAAGGCATCTACCATGATTGAGTGAAATACATTGTAACTATCATCCAGGACTTCGTTGATATCTTTTTTTTTGAGTTCCTCTATCTCCATACCTATTCACGTATTGCCGATAATCTTTTGGACGAGCGTTCACAGCAATAGCGCTAATATCGATCCGAATCACAATCCTACTCCTCTAGGCAATTCAGACAGTATGGTGATTTGGAATCACTCATCTCCGGGCAGAAGCTTTGTATATCTCTTTTCCAATTCCTTATTTATGTCAGCAAAATACGGCGCGTATTCCACCGCATTGCTTTCGATAAATTGATATTCACTCATATCCAGATGTAAAATTTTATTGATAACGATTCATTTTTTGGCTGTTCTACTATATCCCATATACATACGCAACGGGATCTTCTGTTTGATACTCACTCCGCTATAATTATTGAGCACATCCCCTGATCGGTTGAGGATAAACGGAGTCGAAACAACAACCTGATTTTCGAGAAAAAATCTCTCGTAAGTCTGGACATACGTTTTTTTTAGATTCTTTGAATTCATGAGATGCCTGGTCTAAAAAGTAAAAATTGCGAATTACGTATCACGAATTACGAATTTTTAACTTTTATTTGTTTTAGATTTGCGAAATTATCCATTTAATGACTTCTGGCATATTCTCTTTTGTTACCGTTCCCTCATATTGTTGTAGCTTGCTTTTGATCTGATCTGCGCCATATCCGAATCATTTGAGCGAAGAAACTATGTTTTTGTACAATTTTTGATCGATATCCATTCTATTGATATCTTCCACGTCAAACGTACCTCTCAATTGAAGAACGATCTTCTTTGCTGATTTGGGGCCAATTCATGGAATAGATTGAAAGAATTTTACGTCTACGTTTTTGAGCGCTTGCTGGAGATTATCTTTCGGCAATTGTGATATTTGAAATGCTGTCTTTGGTCATACACCGTTGATCTTGAGTAGATTCTCAAACATCATTTTTTGATCTATCGTATCAAAGCAATAATAGAAAACTGTTTTTTTGCTATCATCAAGATAGGGATACAAAAAAAATTCTCCCTGATCCTTCTTTCCGAGGTAATGCACCTGAATGCCGAACATATCGTTGCTCAATACCGTTTCTCCTCCTTGATGACGTATTTTCCCTATAAAATAATGAAACATGCTACCAAATGATTTTACTATGTAAAATTCCTAATTTCTAAACCTGAACTATAGTACTAGCATAGTTATTTCCCGCTTCTTTTCAATGAGTTTTTGGGTTGATATTGTACTATAAATTGTTATTCTCTTCCTGTCATTGCATAAACGGTGACTATTTTTTTGTCTTGTATAAGCAAACAAGAGAAAAGCACCATCTTGGGTAAGACAGTGCTCTTCATTACGCTATCGTAAGCGTATGGCTTCACTACACAAATATATTATACATATTTTATATAAAATGTCAAATATTATAGATAGATTTCTATAAGCAAGGTACTACCTACTATCTATACCTTAAAATCCTATATTTAGCACAAAAAACTTAGTATTTTTACCTTTTACCTTCCACTTCATATGCAGAAACTTCAGAAGCAATTACGGGACAGTTTTCAGGATGATATCGGAGAACTCAGTAAACCACTGCAAGACCTGCTCCATAATGGATTCGAGACAGGGATTATCAACGAAGAAGATGTTATCGCAGACGTAGATGATATGGATCTCAGCATCAAGATGATTGAGAAGTTCTATGAATTGGCTGACAAACTCGGTATCAAGATCATTACCATCGAAGAAGTGCTTGAAAAAGAAGCCGAAGAAGCAAAAAAGGAGACAAAGCTAGGAAAAGTGGAACTGTATGATACCAAGAAAAACACTTCAGAATCGCAACATAAGGACTTCATCAAGCTTTATTTCAACGAAATATCCAAAATTCCTCTCCTCAATTCCGAAGAAGAAAGGGATATCGCAAGAAGAATCAAAAAATGAGATGAAGAAGCAAAAAAAAGGTTAATCGAATCCAATCTGAGATTAGTCATCAGTATTGCAAAAAGATTTTTCTGATCCAGATTGAGTTTTTCCGACCTTATCCAAGAAGGGAATATCGGACTCATCAAGGCGATAGAAAAATTCGATCCTGACAAGGAATTTAAATTTTCTACCTATGCTACGCGGTGGATCAAGCAGAGCATCACCAAAGCTATCGCAGATATGACGAAGCATGTAAGGATCCCTGTGCATTTGATCGATGAAATCAATTCCTACAACAAGACCTACCAACTCCTCTTCCAGAAATTAGGAAGAGAGCCAACCTCCAAGGAAATAGGACAGAAACTCGGTTTCCCTATCAAAAAGATCAAAAAGTTAGAAGAAGTTATTTTCGGAAACGTATCGCTCGATAGAGAAGTTGGAGATGAAGGAAGAGACACACTAGCCGATCTGATTGAAGATGGAAACACATTGAGACCTGATCAATTCGCTGAAAAGAATACGTTAAGAAAGAATCTCGATATGATCCTAGGAATGCTCGACGACAGGGAAGCAAAAATCGTGAAAATGAGGTATGGAATCGATGGTCCGAGGTATACGCTCGAACAGGTCTGAGAAGAATTTAATGTCACGAGAGAAAGAGTCAGACAGATTGAACAGAAAGTCATCCAAAAGCTCAAAGAACATGCATGATTACAAAAAATACTTGGAATAGAAGACGATATCGCTAAGCTTGAAGCTTGAGAAGGAAAGAAAAAAAGGAAAGGAAGAAAATCAAAAGAAGATATGGATGATTTTGAAGATGAAAAAGATGACTACATGAGCAGATTCGATGATGACGATGACTATCTAGATGACTAAAAGTCATCGAATACACGGGACAAATCACGAAGCTCTTTGTTCCCTGAAGCCACCCATAACAACTAATTAAGCTATTTTACTAAGTTACTATAGAGAGGTATGACAAATGTAAATTCAAAGGAGTATGATGCATCGCACATCAAAGTATTGGAAGGATTGGAACCGGTTAGACAGAGACCATGAATGTACATCTGATCTACTGATGCCAAAGGGTTACATCATCTTGTGCAAGAGATAGTGGATAATGCAGTCGATGAGGCATTGGCAGGATTCTGCACGACGATTACCACAGCTTTGAATGAAGATGGATCTGTGACCATTCATGACAATGGAAGAGGAATTCCTGTAGATAAACACGAAAAAACAGGGAAATCTGCGCTCGAAACAGTTTTCACCGTTCTCCATGCATGAGGAAAATTTGATAAAAGCTCTTATAAGATTTCATGAGGTCTTCATGGAGTAGGAGCTTCTGTCGTTAACGCATTGAGCGAACGGCTTGAAGTCACGGTCTACAAAAACGGTAAGAAATATTTCCAAAGATATCAAAGAGGAATCGCTGATGGCGATATCCAAGAAATAGGTGAAAGCGAAAAAATAGGTACTACGGTTAAATTCATGCCTGATGCAAAAATTTTCGAGACGATAGAATTCTCTCAATCCATCGAAATCGCGAGAATGAAACAATCTGCATATCTTACTCCTTGAGTTACTTTCAATTTCGTCAATAAAAAGACAGGTTTCAAACAAAGATATTACTACGAAGGAGGTATCAAAACGCGATTGAAAAATCTCGTAGGAACCCAACAAGCCCTCTCCTCTGCTCACTATTTCAAGACAGAAGGTAAGGATTGCCTTGGTGAAATTGCGTTCCAATTTGTAAATACGACTAATGATCACATTCTTTCATTCGTCAACAACATCCCTACTGTCGATGGATGAACCCATGTATTGTGATTCAAATCCGCATTATTGAATGTCATTAACGAACTTGGAAAAGAAAAAGACAAGATCAATAAAAAGATATGAGAATTCCAATATTCTGACGTTACCGACGGATTGTATGCCATCGTCACCGTCAAGATCCCTGAACCGCAATTTGAATGACAGACCAAGGGGAAACTTTGAAATAGCTATGTAAGAGGAGAAGTGGAATCTATGGTATATGATTATCTCAAAAATTACCTCACCGAGAATGAAGACGAATTCAATAAAATCTTCGAAAAGATCGAACTCGCAGCAAGAGCGAGATTGGCAGCGAAGTTTGCAAAAGAGACAGTATTGAGAAAGAATATATTAGCCGGCGGAGTCCTTCCAGGAAAACTTGCCGACTGTGCAAGAAAGAACAAAGAAGGAACCGAATTATATATTGTTGAGGGAGATTCAGCGTGAGGTAGTGCAAAACAATGAAGAGACAGTAATTTTCAAGCCATCCTTCCATTGAGAGGTAAGATCTTGAATACCGAACAGGCAGTCATCCAGAAGATCATGGCGAACAACGAAGTCAAAGCGTTGATCACTGCCATCGGGACATGAACAAAAGATAATTTCGATTTTGAAGGTTTGAGATATGATAAAATCATCATCATGACGGATGCCGACGTGGATGGTGCGCATATCAGAACATTATTATTGACGTTCTTCTTCAGATTTATGAGACCGCTAGTAGAGCATGGCCACGTGTATGCAGCTTGTCCTCCTATCTACAAATTTGCTCAAGGCAAAAAAGAAGAATATATCTATGATGAAGAGCATACTCCTGATATGTATGGATTCGATCCAAGTAAGACTGAAATCCAAAGATATAAAGGTCTCGGAGAAATGAATCCTGAACAACTCCGAGAAACAACTATGAACCCAGAAAATAGAAGATTAAATCAAATCACGGTAGAAGATGCTGAAGAGACAGATAGATTATTCAGAATCCTGATGGGTGAAGATGTACAATCAAGAAAGCATTTCATCATGTCTCATGCAAAAAGTGTTAAAGAATTAGATATCTAATCTTTTATTTACTTATTAACAAAATAATGAAAAAAAAACTTATCATGTTGGGTGGTATTATCATTATTGCTGTACTTTGAATCTATGTAATAGTCAAAGTAGCAAAAACGCCTACAATTCAAGAAGAAATGCCCATAGCAACTGACAGTACTACCGCACAATGAGAATTGAGATTGGAGATCACTGCACCGGAAGAAAATCCTGCAGACGAAAAACGGTCATCCGCTCCTGCAGAGATCACTGCAATAACAGAAAAAAACGGTATCACGTACCTTACCTTGGATATGCTAACGATCAATAAGGATTTTAAACCTGGCATCACCGATTATTTCATCAATCAAAATCCTAAGATTAGAGATCTTTCTATCGCAGCTGATGCTAAAGCATTTAATTGCGATACCAATAGTACACCTACGCTATCTGCATCTCTCAATGATACTATTACTGCTATACAACAATCACTTTCTGGTGCTACTGCAAAAGTCATCTACTCCTTTGATATTGCAGACGGTAAGATCAACACTATCTACCAACAATGTCTTCCATAAAAAACTATATTTCTTACTAAAAAACCCTGCTTAAGCAGGGTTTTTTTATTTCAGCTTCTTGACCATATATGTTCACGCAAACTCAAAAGGAAATACCAAGCAATGCGGCATTTTTTTATTATCCAGCAGATTTCTTTGCTTCGGAAAGTCTTTTTTCTCGATATTCTTTTTTTTCCTTATTCTTATATGGTCTATCTATCAATGAATTGTGACGTTCTTTAGGATCCGGATCATAGAGGTGAATTAAACACACCATTGCATTAGTATCTCAACGTTCTGCCATGTACTCAAATATCTGGAGACCTTCATGATATTTATTTCCAAACAGAAAATCAGCCCCAACTGATCGTGCTGCATCTTCTTTAGTAACTTTCAGATCCGGATAACACAATTGAATATACTTTATTGCATTGAGGATATCTCATTCTTGCATGGCTAGACCATGAAGAGCCTCATAAAACCGCGTTTCATCCGTTTTTGCTCACTGCAGGTAGCATTGTTTCGTTAGTTCCAAATATTTTTTATTTTGTGTCTTATGTCGTTCAGATTCACAGGTAATTCATAAATATTGCCGATCCAAGTGATGTATTACTCGTTCATTTTTTATCTCGCCATCTATGGCAAGTATCTTTTCGAAGCATTTCAGCGCTTCAGGCAAATTCTCATAATCTTCAAAAAAGACGGTATTCAAGACCAAGAGCTTGTAGAAAGTGGCAACATCGTTGTTATCGCATAATGATGCATAGGTATCAATAAATTCCTTCTTCAGCTTCTTCCCGATAATCCTATGTGCCTCAAATTCTATTGTTCATGGCATATCATAGAGATCAAGATAGGTCTTTTTCTGGGCGGCAATCAACGAATCATCTCTCAGACCTTTTGCATTATATTCTTCTAAACCATCTCTCTTCACCTGATAAGCGTGTGATAATTCGGCTATCCATGCTTCTATATAATATTTTTGATTGAATAGAGAATCTATTCACGCAGTAGTATCTTTTTGCAAACGAATGCGATTGAAGTAACCACTATAATCCGCAAGAGTGGTTGAATTGGGAAATTTTTCTGTCAATTTTATTTTTGGATTCCTATACTTAATATTCATCTCCCATATGGTCTGATAGAGCAAAGGATCGTTATAATGAGGAATTTCCTTTCAGACTTCTGGGTAAAGTATGTCCGTATCAAATCCGCTCAATGCGTTTAATATCTGTGTGGTAGTATCGTCCTCGTGGGTATAATGAATGTCTCAGTAGATATATGTCCCTTTCTCCTTGTTATAGGAATACTCTTGGCTATCCAATGTCAGAAATATATCTCGCTGATGAGACTTCTGGATATCAAAAAGTTTTACGATCAACTCGCCGATTCATCGCATTCCTGCTGCCATACCTGGCAAAAGGCATCAGGCAACCACTATATTTTTACAGATTTTCTTTAATTTCATAGAAAAAAGCGTCATATAAATCACGTGGATTATATATATTTGTCTGATAATGTCAATGTATCTTTACATACTGAATTTACTTCAATTTCTTCACCATATACGTCCCTTCAAGCTTATACCCAAGCTTTCTGTAATACGGTCTCACTCAGATACCGGAAATAACGGAAAGCTTTTTGTATTTGTGCGAATGAGAAATCTGTTCAGCTATTTCCATAAGTTGCCTTCAAAAACCCTTATGCTGAATTTTCCCATCTTTCACTTTCCCCATTTTTCCCTCTTTCAATCCTTCCACTTGTCCGTAGACGTGAAGTTCTCTAATGATGGCTGTATCATTTCCAAGTCACTTCAGTTCCACTGGATCTGTAGGTAACAAGAGTCTTGTAAATCAGTATAAATATCCAAGCTGATCTTCGAACGAAATGAAATATTCCACTCCCCCACTACTCTGATATTTTCTGATTATTATATTTGCCATTCATTTTTCCTTTTTTCCATTCTTCATTTTTTCAATTTTATTCCTGATTTCTCTACTTCTCGTATCCAAGGAAACAAAATTTCTAAACTGATTCATATCAGGTTGTTTTCCGATGATGGATGTTTGGATATCTCCATTTTTTAGAACGGTTTTCCCTAGGTCGTCTTTGAACGCTTTTTGTAGAGATGAATACAATCTATATTTTCCATATAATCTTTCATAAAACTCCTTCACTTTCAATTTTCAATTTTCAATTTTCCATTTTATTTCTGCGTGCATAAGCTGAGAAAGGTTCGTCACATTACTTCCTGCGGCAATCTCGGTAGCAGGGATATCGCGGATGAGGCGCTTGATTCTGGTGTAAGGAGGGATAACGTCCAAGAAGGTCTGTTGAATCAATTTTTTGATATCATCAGTTTGGAGCGGTGTATATTTCCCTTGTTTGTAGAGTTTGAAGAGTTCGGTATTTGGAATAACGGAAGTCGGATAGAATTTGATTTCATCAGGTTTGAAGAATGGATCAGCATACAAATCTTTGAATGTCTGTAGATCTTTTTCGTAATTTGATCCGTAGAGTCCCGGCATGATATGCAGAGAAATCTTGAAACCGTATTGTCTCATCTTGTGACAGGCTTCGCGCGCTTGCTGGACCGTATGCCCTCTTTTGTTGAGTTTCAATATTTTTTCATCTAAAGATTGTACTCACATCTCGATTCTCGTGACTCCGAGTTCGCACCGGAATTGGCAGTTCTTGTCTGTCACATATTCCGGTCTCGTTTCGATAGTCAGTCAGATGATTCTATGTTTTGCGCTTTCGTTTTTTTTGAGCGCTTCAGACAGATTAGTCGAATATGTTATGATTTTGCTCTTGTCGACGATAGCGTGAGAATATTTTTTTTCGGTGGAAACTTTGATATTTTTGAAGTATTCCTCGAAGGTATTGCAAGCATCATACAATTGTTGAATGAATTTGGTCTTGTAGTCCTTGGTGTACGCATCGAAAGTTCCTCACAACACGATCATCTCTATTTTATCAGTCTCGTGGCCGGTAAGCGTAAGGGAAAGTAATCTATTGTAGACTTGTTTGATCGGATCGAAATGATTGAGAAACGCTCTCATCGCTCCCGGTTCGGATTTGATATAACTCTTGGGCATCTTCGCATCATTGGGACAAAAAATACATTTCCCTGGACACGGAAACGGCTTGGTCAGAACTTGGACGGAAACGATTCCTGATTCCGACCTGATCGCTCTCTTTTTCAATAATTGTTCTATCTGTGAATCTTTGGTAATCTTTTTTTCCTTGAGTAATTCGTAATATGCTTGGAGCAATTGGATATTGGATGGTATATCCTTCAATTTTTTGCTTCTGGCAAAATCTCTCTTGAGATTCCTGATAAACTCAAGATTACGATCCTTTGGTTTGGTTTTGAATAATTGGAGGATAATGGATTTCATATCGCCACTATAGGGAATCTAAGAAAATTTGCCATTGAAAATCGTATAAAATTTCCTATAAGCGCATCTCACCAAAAAAATAGAGAGCATATGGAGCATTATGAAGAACACAGAGAAGGTACAACTATCATCACGAAACAAGAATTGGTGGTAAAAGGTCCTGAAGGCGAATATCGTCCCATGGATTTCCAACCTGCATTTGACGTACTCAAAGCGATGAATCTCGACTGTTATATCAGTGACGAAGAACGAAGATTATTACAGGTACAGTAAAATGCACGAATTTGACGCATGGTTTCATGGCGTCATTTTTTTTACTTGAAAACAATAAGCTAACTACTACAATTCTTTTTAGACATTATTACATTCGTAATTTTTAATTCGTAATTCGTAATTATGTTTCAACTATCATCACTCCCCTACGAAATAGATGCTCTAGAGCCTGTAATCGGTAAGGATACCGTAGAGATCCATTACGGAAAGCATCATCAGTGATATGTGAATAAATTAAATGAGCTAGTTGTCGGTACGCCGTTTGAAGGCAAAACCCTCGAAGAGATTATCATGACCGCTGATGGACCGATTTTCAATAATGCTGCCCAGATCTGGAATCATACGTTCTATCGG
>CAZJMP010000022.1:11152-17378 GCA_964547365.1 uncultured Candidatus Peribacteria bacterium
AAGGACAAAGGCGACGAATGAGAAGCACTCGTAGCTGAATACTATCAGAACAAATGACATACATTATTACAGAAAAAATACACAATCCACTGAGGAGAACTGGATCTGATTTTTGAAAATGATAAATTTCTGACCTTCGTGGAAGTGAAGGTCGTGGATTATATGGATGATCTCTTCGACTACGTCACCCCCAAGAAACTCGGCACCGTCAAAAAGACCATAGAACGATATCTCCTTAAACATCCTACGGATAAGCCCTATGTACTTGATATTGTATTTGTTAAGCATAATTCTATAGTAGAAGTCTACGAGAACGTAACTAATACGTAAAATTTATTTGTATATCAAAAGTATGAAAAAGACTAAAGTACTCATATTGTTTATATTGGGCGTTCTTTTGGGCGGATTTGTATGGCAGATCGGCCACGAACGGAATGCGCTTCGTCAACCTATTATCCAAGAAGGGAAACTCAACATTGACGGCCTGATCGCTTCAATCAAAAACGTCGTAAACGCAGAAGAATTGTGAATTTGAGGCAAAACCTATCAACGCTTTGATACCGTCTATGATATCCTTCAAAATTCCTATTATGACACGGACAAGCTAAATACGGGCAAAATGTTAAGCAACGCTATCAAGGCATATGTGGATGCTATAGACGATCCTTATACTATCTATATGGATAGCGAACAGAATTCCGGTTTCCAAGAAGAACTCAAATGATCGGCGGATTTTGAAGGAATAGGTGCCGTTATCAGCAAAAAAGATTATTATATCCAAATCGATGAAATCATCAAATGATCGCCAGCTTTCACTGCAGGATTGAGAATCTTAGATAGGATCGTTATGATCAATACCTGATCTACCAAAAATCTTGATGTCAATCAAGCAGTCAGCCAAATCAGAGGACCAAAATGAACCAAAGTCAAACTCACCATAGAAAGGGTCAACAAAGACGGAACCAAAGAAGTCCTCGAAAAAGAGATTACAAGAGATAAACTTACCGTCCCTTCCGTCAATGGCAAGGTCATTACTGGGACAAAAGGCGAAAAAATAGGCTATATCAATATCTCTATCATTGGCGAAGAGACAGAAAATCTTCTCAAAAAAACGATCAGCGATCTCAAACCGCAAGACATGAAAGGTATCATCCTTGATCTCAGAGGTAACGGTTGAGGAATCCTCCCTATCGCTGTAGAAGTAGCATCGCATTTTGTACCAAAAGACAGATTAGTCGTAAGCGCCAAATATACCGTATTCGAAGACGAAAAAATGTATTCCTTCGGATATTCTGATCTCCAAGGTCTGCCTGTCGTTGTACTTATCGATGGTCTTACTGCATCAGCAGGAGAGATTATCGCTCTCGCATTACAACAAGAGATATGAGCCAAACTCGTAGGAACCCAGAGTTTCGGAAAATGATCCATCCAGACCATGAGCGATTTCCCTGATGGCGCTTCAATTAAATATACGGTCGGTAAACGATATGCACCAAACGGGACAAATATAGATACTACCGGCATAACACCTGATATCACGGTAGAATTCGATGCAGACGCCTATATCGCGAGCTGATATGACAATCAATTGGAGAAAGCAAAAACAACACTAACAGAAATGATGAAAAAATAGGAAATCATATATTACGTTTATTTTATAGCGCATATGACCACCGCATATGACCACCGCATTTGATCCAGAAAATATCAAGAAACTCAAAGCGCAAGACCAGAATGCATTCAACCAATTCTATCTGCAGACGGTCGATATGTTTTTCCGTTATATCAATACCAATTATTTCATTTCCAAAGCAGATGCCGAGGATATCATTTCAGATTTCTACGTAAAATTCCGAGAAGCGGTAAAATCCTATGATGAAGAGCAATCTTTCACTGCGTATTTCCGGACGATATTCAAAAACATCATCAAAGATTTCTTCAAAAAAAATTCTGACACTCCTTTCACTGATCTCAGCACCAATGACGATGGCGAACAATTCGAAGATACCCTCGTCGACGATATCGATTTAACCATAGTTCTCGAGCACGATTTTAAGTTTGAACAGATACAAAATGCAATGAAGAGATTGGATGATAGCAGCAAGGATATGATCTATTTCAGATTTATAGAGGAAAAAACGAACGAAGAAATAGTAGTTCTTACCTGACTTTCCAATGAAGTAGTCAGGCAAAGATTATCCAGAGCCATCAAACAATTGAAGAAATTATTAGAGAGTGCAAAATAATACTATATATAGTAGTGATTTTCTCGACCTCAGTTTCCAGCCCCGCATCTCGTGGGGCTTTTCGTAATATGTATGTATTTTTTAACGTACATATTTATAAAAATGTCAACCCTAAATCGCCAATTACCACCACAAAAATATAAGTAATCCTAGTTTCCACCTATATTTTAAGTAGTTATTAATCTACCGAATTTTATCGCCAAAATCTCTTGAAATACAGTTCCTCTATGCTAATATCATTGATGTACACAGTACTTTTTATTTAGTAATTATTTGTACAAATGACAAAGACAGCTCTTATTGCTAGCCTAGCAGAACAATTAGGTGTTTCTAAGAAGTTAGCTTCTGAATTAGTTAACGCTTTCATCGAAACTGTTATCGGTGGTGTTAAGAAATCAGGAGAAGTTAGAGTTCAAGGATTCGGAACTTTCAAGGCTTCAAAAAGAAAAGCTAGAAAAGGTGTTAACCCACAAAATCCTTCTCAAACAATCAACATCCCTGCAATGAAGGTAGTTACTTTCAAGGCTGGATCTGAATTCAAGGCTGCTGTTAAGTAATTTCATACCATATCACAGCGCTGTGAAAAACCCGCTTAGGCGGGTTTTTTTCGTTATTCAATCATAATTCTGCATTTCAATTTTTCGCAGAGTGATCTGATATTTGATCATCCGCTGCCTATCACCAATCATTTATATCCATCAGGCACTTTAATCTTCATAAATGATTTACCAGCAAAATCATCCTGATCAATAAGCACTGCTGCATAGGTATGTGTCATATTCCTTCTGTGATCAGCTGTACACGCTATTCTCTTTTGCGCGATAATGATATAATTTTCTGGAATATCGTATTCATGGAAATCCTCAGGTCATCATCACACCTCTACAATAGAAATATATCAGTTTTTTTGTGATTTAATATATTCATCCATTTTTTTCTTTCTTCTTTGTCTTAATTCCTCCTTTGCTTTTTCAAGTGCATCTTGCACTTCTTGTATCTCACTTGGTGAAATCATTTCTTTTTCCTGCGATTCTCCTGTCCAGAGAACACATCGTGATTCGGAAGATTCCTCTGATAGTATTCAGAATTTTTCCTTATCTTCCTTTCCCATACGACATTGTATGATCAAAGGAGTCTTTACAGGAATCATTTGCGGTGACGATTTGGAAATCACATAGCTATTTCTACTAGCAAATCATGATCTTCATTCATGAGTAAGTATATATCACCGTTCCTTCAAAATTTCAGCCAATTCGTTCTTATCTGCGGAGATATATGGCCATTCAGATTCCAAACATTTGGTTTCCAGTTTATTGTCATAGGCATCAATACCATTTATTTCGTAATATGAAGATGTTTGGTAATCAGCTGGGCTATAATCCCATTGAGATATACACCAGAATTTCCCTCAGATGAGTTGTTTTATCTCATCGTCATTCAAAATTCTGGGGCTGTTTCAAAAATTAAGCGTATCCAAAAGTCCATTATTTTTATTGGTATCTTCTGACGATACTCATAAGTCATTCATTCCATCTATTCATTGAGGTTTATTTTTATCGCTTCCCATTTTATACAGTATAAACATATAAAAAGCAGTAATTTTTCTTTTCTAGCTTAAGAGAGCTAAAAAAAGCAATATTATTGTTTTTTTTCTCTTTTAAGATAAACGAATTCTACATCATCACTAAATTCTACTTGAGCTGTGGTTTGATCAAGTTCTTCCTGACAGAGAGAAAGTACATCCAGCACTGCTTGTTTATATTTCTCTACATCCTTCATAAATTCAGGATTCCTTGTACCGTTCACTTCAGCGATTTTTTCACCTCATTCAGGACATCCTCGATCTGTGTGATATACTGCGTTAGCGTCTTTTATTGATGCAGAAATATACACTCATGTAGCTTCAAATATTTTTTTAGCCGCCTCTTGTCGTACTTTTGAGACAATCTCTTTCGCTGATTGCTTTTGTTCATTGTTATGCCCATAACCAGCATTTACTCATAATGTGGCAGTAAATTTTGTTGTTTTCATATATATTTTTTTAAAGGATAAAATAATGATTATCTAGTGAATCCAGGTACAGAGATAATCTGACCCTGTTCATTTCTTTTGACGTCAGGATGACCGGTAGCGGGAGCTACGATATCATTTCTGGTTCATTGCAATGCAGACAATACGAGAGCACTAACGATATAAATTACTTCGTCAGCTGTTTCTGGAAGTCCTTGCACTTCTCCGAACCTTTGTTTAGTAATCTTATCGTCATCAAACGGTTCATAGGAAGCGCTTACACGAGCGACTTGTCCAGTCTTTGGATAAACAGTTCCATCATTAAGATGAATGTCATGGGGAGTAAGATTTGTGAAGTTTTTCATGGTTGTATACTATAAAGAATAAAAACGTTGTATTGTTTAGTATATCCTCTCTCTCCGTATTGGTCTTGCGAAGCATCGCAGCTATTCCATATACGGATTGAGAAATACTGTTTGATCGTACTCGTATGAGTGGTTAGAATTTTATTCTGATACCAAGGAGACCTGAGACATCAGGGTCTTTATCATATTCTCCCGATACTCTCATCTGTCCAAGACCTTGAATATCGCCTTTACCTACCGTCAGCGTTCATTCACCGTAGTAACTTTGGGATGCTATATCTGTCCCTACGAATCATGAGATACCTAGGTAGTCTCATAGTTTGTGATCAGCTCAGATAAGAATAAATGGTTCGAATCATTTGTCGCTCAGCGGATATACTTTGAAGAACACGGATCCATCTTCGCTTTTGAATACTTGCTGGATTCCTACTCTTACCTTATCTTTGCTTGCTGTATGAAGCATATATTCCATAGACAATAAGGTTCCATTTTTTCATAAACTCTTGGAGACAGTAATCTTTCCGAAGGCGGTGGTGATACCCTGATCGATATCTGTTCCGCTAAGGTCCAAGATCCCTCCCACCTGCAATCCTCCTACTGTGCCTCATCATTGTATTCTTGTTATGAAGGTCTTACCTGTTATTGAGTACATAGGGTCGATCATAAACACTCCTGATTTTTTTGGAGCTTCGACCTTTTCGGTCTTGGTGGAATCGGTGGATACTGCTGAAGCCGTATCCTGAGCTTTGGTCGGTTGTGCTCAAATCGTAAATGCTGTCATGAGCAATCCAGCGATGAGGCTTTTCACGAAACGGGAAGTGTGAGATCTGGTTTCGGATACTACCTCTGGTTTTGATGTAATAGTGTTTTTCATGTGTGTATTGGGTAATCGATAAAAAGATTTTCCTCGTTCCATGTGGAATTATTTTTGTATAGTTTTGTGTTTCTGTTTTGCGTTTTTTTTGTTTTAGGATGATAGACTATCTGTTTTTTTCATAGATCTCTATAGCCATCCTTACAATCACTCTGTCTTTTTCTTTTTCCTCTTCAGGGAGGTTTTCATATGATTGAGTAAGTACAGGATTACCGTATTTTGGATCATAGACCCAAGCATTCCTTTTCAACCGTTCTTCATGAACTACAGCGCTTGCTGCTTCCACGAACGATTCATCCAAGGTTTGCTGATTTTCTACAGTTTGATAGATTTGTTTGATAGCTACTTCAGCAGACGCTTTGTTTTCATATTGCCGATCTTCTGGTAGGTCTACATACAAGGTGTTTGCGATATCCACTTCAGTAGTACCATTTTTTTCGATCCAAGCCGAATCTTTTGTTGTTTTCAGTCTAGGCTCAAAAGTGCCATCCTCTTTTTTTCTGGTCAATCTCCATTCATCATGGAGTAAGGTTCATAATGTGCTGACGCATTGGTCAAATTGATTGTGAGAGTTTTTCATGGTGATTGTTGTTGAAAGAATAAAAGATTATTTTTTTCTTTTTGTTTTTTGTTTGTTTTTGGGATTTTTTTTGTTTCGTGAAAATACGGATATGTGGTATATCCGTTGATTTATTAGGAGGTAATGGTTGTGGTGGCAGTGTACAGAGATT